>NZ_JBSGZI010000008.1:0-121609 GCF_053610945.1 Streptomyces sp. NPDC054849 | reverse complement strand
GATCGGCGACGATCCGGCCGGCCCCGGCCGCCGCCTTCCCCGGCACAGGACCCCGGCACGGCACGTACGGCACTTCACGCACCGCACGCACGGCACGCACAGCACGAACCGAGAGGAACGCCCATGGCACGGATGCCGTCGGCCGAACGGCGCCGGCAGCTGACCGAGGCCGCGATCCGCGCGATGACCCGCGACGGCGTCACCCGGACGACGACCCGGTCGATCTCCGCCGAGGCGGGCGTGTCACTGAGCGTGTTCCACTACTGCTTCGAGTCCAAGCAGGCGCTGCTGGAGTCCGTCATCACGGCGATCACCGAGCACAGCATCACCGTGGTGAAGGAGGCGATCCAGCCGAGGGCCACTCTTCGGGAAACCGTCCGGGCCGGCTTCCAGGCGTATTGGGACCATGTCTCCGCCCACCCGGGCGAACACATGCTCACGTACGAACTCACGCAGTACGCCCTGCGCCGGCCGGGCTTCGAGCACCTGGCCCGACGGCAGTACCAGTTGTACTGCGACACCTACACCGAGCTGATCGAACAGCTCCGACACCGGATGGGCTTCGCCCTCCGGGTACCCGTACCGGTGCTGGCGCGCTATCTGGCGGCCATGACCGACGGACTGACGCTGAACCACCTCGTTCTCGGCGACGCCACGATCTCGGCGGACATCCTCGACATGATCACCGACCACGTCGCCGGCCTCGTCGGCGAGGACACCGCCGCCGCCGCGCCCTGAGCGGGGCGAGGCCGCGCCGAAGCCCGTCGTGGGCTGAACCTGCACGGCACCGGGCGGAGCGGGTAGGCCGGGAACCCGTGAGGAAGAGGCTCAGGCGCGGTCGAGGAGGGTGGTCAGGACCTTCTGGAGGACCACCTCCGGGTCCATGACGGCGTCGTCGGCCGAGCGCCAGGCCACGAAACCGTCCGGGCGGACCAGGACCGCGCCGGCCGCCGTGGTGCCGTGCGCCTCGGCCCAGTCCGCGCCGTCCTCCGGGATCAGGTCGGCCTCCGGCCCCGTGCCGATCGCATACGCGTCCAGGCGCACGTTCATCCGCTTGGCGACGGACCCCGCCGCGCCGCTCCACGACGTGCCTTCGGAGCTGAGCAGGACGAACGACCGCTCGTAGAGATCGACGGTCGACTTCCGCTCCTGCACCCCCGGCACGCGCAGCCACATGTGCGGCGCACGCGTGCCCGGGTCCCCGCAGAGCCGCATCCCGTCGGGCAGGACGGGCTGGTCCGGGTCGGTTCCCAGGACCGCGCCCTGGTTGTAGCGGTAGCCCATGACCACGGGGAGGACGCCGGCCTGCGGGCCACCGCGGGGGGCGGGCTCGGGGGCGGGCTCGGGGAGCGTCTGGGCATCGGGCTCGTACCCCGGGTGGCTGTGCTCCGCCGAGCGGGCCGAGGCGCGCTCGGCGGTCGCCCGGGCCACCGGCAGCCGTTCGGCCTCGTAAGTCTGCAGGAGCCCCGGGCCCGCCGCACCGTCCAGCACCGCGGCGAGCTTCCAGGCGAGGTTGTGGGCGTCCTGGATACCGGTGTTCGAGCCGAACGCCCCGGTGGGGGACATCTCGTGGGCGGAGTCGCCGACCAGGAAGACCCGGCCGGCCGCATACCGCTGCGCAACCCGCTCGGCGGCGTGCCACGGGGCCTTTCCGGTGATCTCGACGTCCAGGTCGGGCGCGCCGACGGCTCGGCGGATGTGCGCGACGCAGCGCTCGTCCGTGAAGTCCTCGAGCGTCTCGCCGCGGTCGGGGTGCCAGGGGGCGTGGAAGACCCACCGCTCGCGGTTGTCGACCGGCAGCAGCGCCCCGTCGGCGTGGGGCTTGGTCAGGTAGCAGACGATGAAGCGCCGTTCGCCGACCACGTTCGCCAGCCCGCGGGACCGGAAGGTGATGCTCACGTTGTGGAACAGGTCGCCGTGGCCGCTCTGGCCGATACGGAGCTGTTCGCGCACCGGGCTGCGGGGCCCGTCGGCGGCGACGAGGTAGTCCGCCCGCACGGTGCTGTGCTCCCCGGTCTCCCGGTTCTTCACGAGCGCGGTCACGCCGCTCTCGTCCGCTTCGAAGGAGAGGAGTTCGGTGGAGAACCGCAGGTCCGCCCCGAGGGCGGGGGTCACGGACATCAGTACCGGCTCGATGTCGTTCTGGCTGCACAGGCACCACGCCGACGGACTGAACCGCGCGAGCGCACCACCGGGGTCGATCTGCTCGAACAGCCACTCCTGGTCGTCACCGGTCAGCGAGCCGCCTTGCAGGATTCCGTGGTTGTCCGCCAGGACGGAGGCGGCCTCACGGATCCGGTCCTCGACGCGGGCGACCCGGAACAGCTCCATCGTCCGTACGTTGATACCGCGTCCGCGTGGGTGCAGGGAAGTACCCGCGTGCTTCTCGACCAGCATGTGGGTGATGCCGTGTCGGCCGAGGAACAGCGAGGTGCACAGGCCCACCAGCGAGCCGCCCACGATGAGGACCGGGACGCGGTGGTCGACGTTTTCCTTCATGGCTCTTCCATGCCCTGTGCGAGGGGGGTTCCCTCGCCCGTTCACCCGCTTGGTTCTCTCCTCTCGCGCCGCAGGGATTACGGGACAACGATCGGTTCGGGTGGCGCCGCCCGTGGCGACCGTGTGGTCTCGAAGGAGTGTGAACGATGACAACCTTGTCGGAACGGATATCCCAGTCCGCCTTCGACGGCTCGAGGCTTCGGGTCGTGCTGCTGCTGGATCTGTACGACGGTGCGCAGAACCAGTTCCTGGAGGTATACGAGCATCTGCGCAAGCAGGTGTCCTCCGTCCCCGGACACATCAGCGACGAGTTGTGCCAGTCGATCGAGAATCCCTCGCAGTGGCTCATCACCAGCGAATGGGAGAGCGCACCGCGCTTCTTGGCCTGGGTCAACAGTGAGGACCACGTCGCGTCGGTCCAGCCGCTCCACGGCTGCGTACGCGACACCCGCTCGCTGCGTTTCAGTGTGCTGCGGGAGACCAGCAAGGAGCCGGTGCCCGGTTCCGCCTCCCTCCCCCGCTCGTCCTCCGGCTCTCCGCTCTTCGCGGATCGCGCCGAGGGCCTCCAGATCGCCCCGCGGCGCGGGGACGGCGTGGTCCGCCACGCCCTCACCTTCACCGTCAAGCCGGGCAGCGAGCCCGTCGTGGCGGAGCTGCTCGCCGGGTACGCCTCCCCGCAGGCGCAGGTCGACGACGGCACCCGGCTGCGCCGCACCTCCCTGTTCATGCACGGCAACCGCGTCGTACGGGCGGTAGAAGTGGAGGGCGACCTCCTCGCGGCACTGCGCCATGTGGCCCGGCAGCCCGAGGTCAGGGCTCTGGAGGAGGCCATCAACCCGTACCTGGAGCAGGACCGCGACCTCAGTGACCCCGGGTCCGCCCGGATGTTCTTCACCCGTGCGGCGCTCCCGGCGGTGCACCACGTGGCGGCCGGCGGCCGCGAACACGCGGAACTGGAGCGGCACGCTCTCTTCTACCCCGCGAAGGACGGGTGCGGCATGGCACTCGCCCGGCTGCTCGCCACCCAGGGCGAGGCCGCCGTGGACGACCCGACGAGCCCCATCGAGGGCAGCACGGTCTTCCAGCGCGACGACATCGTCGTCCGGCTCCTCGACATGCGCGGACCGCTCGACGCCCGGCCCGCCCTGTCGCTCGGCGTCGAGGGCGGCCACAAGGCGGCCGTGCTGGCCCGGCTGCTCGACAGCGCCAAGGACGGCGTCCCCACGACTGACCAGGAGATCTCACGCTTCCTCGCGCGCTCTGAGATGCGCCTGATCACCGACCGGCGTACGCCGGCACCAGCCTGAGGAGATGTCCGACATGACCGATCGACTGACCATGGAAGAACTGGCCGCTCTGATGAAGAAGGGCGCCGGCATCAACGTCGACCCCGCCGTCATGGCGAGCCGCCCCGACTCCGGCTTCGACGAGTGGGGGCTCGACTCCCTGGGGCTCCTCGGCATCGTCGGCGAGCTGGAGAACCGGCACAGCCGGCCCCTGCCCGCCGACGCGGACCGGTGCAAGTCGCCACGCGAGTTCCTCGACCTCGTCAACAACGCCCTGACGACCGGAACCTGATCCGTTCGGACGGACGGACACCGCCCGGCCTCCACGCCGACGCCCCCGAGACCGGCTCCGTGCCGGTCCCGAGGCGTTGGATCCTATGTGGGTCGGGCTCACCCGGGCACGGTGCACTCGAAGGCGTGCAGGTAGGCGTTGACCGGACGGATCTCGCCGATCACGAGTCCGGCGTCCTCCATCCGGGTGCAGAGGCTTTGCCTGGTGTGCTTCGCGCCCCCCACGTTGAGCAGCAGCAGCAGGTCCATGGCCGTGGTGAACTTCATCGACGGAGTGTCGTCGACCAGGTTCTCGATGATGACGACCCTGGCCCCGGGGCGGGCGGCGGCGACGACGTTGCGCAGGGTCCTGCGAGTGCTCTCGTCGTCCCATTCCAGGATGTTCTTGATGATGTACATGTCGGCTTCGACCGGGATGGCCTGACGGCAGTCCCCGGGGACGATGCCGGCCCGCTCGGCGAGCGGACCGCCCTCGTGCAGCCGGGGATCGGCCTTCGCCACCACCCCCGGCAGGTCGAGCAGCACGCCTCGTACCGTCGGGTGCTTCTCCAGCAGACTCGCCAGCACGTGCCCCTGGCCGCCGCCGATGTCCGCGACCACCGAGACGCCGGTGAGGTCGAGGAGGTCCGCGACGTCCAGTGCGGACTGCACGCTGGAGGTGGTCATGGCCCGGTTGAACACGTGGGCCGACTCGTGCGCGTCCTGGTGCAGGTAGTCGAAGAACCCCTTGCCGTACACGTCCTGGAACACGCTCCCGCCGGACCGCACGGCGTCGTCGAGCCGCGGCCAGACCTCCCATGTCCAGGGTTCCGTGCACCACAGGGCGATGTAGCGCAGGCTGTGCGGATCGTCCTCGCGCAGCAGTCGCGACATCTCGGTGTGGACGAACGTCCCGTCCTCCGTCTCCGCGAAGACGCCGTAGCAGGACAGGGCGCGCAGCAGCCGCTGCAGGGGCTGCTGCTCGCACTGCACCGCCGCGGCGAGCTCGGCCGCGGTGGCGGGCGTCTCGCCGAGGGCGTCGGCCACTCCGAGACGGGCCGCTGCCCGTACGGCCGCGGCGCAGGCCGCCCCGAAGACCAGTTCACGCAGTCGCATGCCCGGCTGGGGGGTGTGCGCGGCCGCGGGGATCGGTCCGGGGAGCGTGGTGGGGGTGGTGAGGGTGGTGGAGATGCTGGTGGAACTTACCGTGGTCATGCGGCCTCGATTCTCCTGGTGAGGGGGAACACGGTCAGCACATCCCGGCCGGTACGGAGGTCTCGCACCGGTTGTCGTGGAACTGGTTGCCCGTTCCGGCACCCTGATTGGCCAGGTCCGCCGGCCGGTTGTCCCTCACGACGTTGTCGTGGATGACGTTGTCGGTGTTCGTTGCGCCCACGAAGCTCTTGAAGAGCAGGATTCCGCCCGAGAGCGGGGAGGAGCCGACGTTGCCGCGGATGGAGTTGGACCGCACGATCGTTTCCTCGGCGCCGGTGAGGACGATGCCGACGCCCTGGATGTCGGGGAGGCGGCTGTTGCCCTTGCAGAACTTGTTGTTCTCGTGGATCCGGTTGCCTCGGATGGTCATGTCTCCGGCACCGGGCTCGCCCTCGTCGCCCACGACGAAGACGCCTCCGCAGTTTCCGGTGAGGGTGTTGGCGCTGACGGTGAGGTTCCTGACGCGCCGGACCGTGACTCCGATCCGGTTGCCGGTGAGCGTGTTGCCCCGGATCACGGCGCCCTGGGTGTCGGTGGCGCCACCCTCCCGTTCGACGGTGTTGGCGATGAAGATCCCCGACTCGGTGTTGTCGCGGGCGACGTTGTCGCGGAACTGCCCGCGGGTGGACCTCTCCTGGGCGATGCCCCAGGTGCCGTTCCTCTCGGAGATCACCCGCTCGACGCTGAGCCGGTCGGTGTAGGAAGCCCAGAGGCCGTTCCGCTTGAAACCCGAGACGGCCAGCGAACGGATGTGCACCCCGTCGACGGGCTGCCCCGCCGTCCCCATGACGCAGATCCCGGTGTCGGCCTGGGAGCAGGCGGTGACCGCCCGTGTGGGCGCCTTCCGTGCGGCGGGCGGGGTCTTCGTGGTCGGCGGCTTGATCACCGTCCGGGCCCCCCACCCGCGCAGCGTCAGCCGCTTCGTGATCAGCACGTTCTCGTAGTAGGTGCCGGGCATGACCGTGATGATGTCGCCCGGCCGCGCGGCGTTCACCGCGTCCTGGATGGAGTCGCCCGGGTGCACTCTGTGTCCGGCCGCTGCCGCGGGTGGCGCGAACACACCAAACCCTGCGGCCATGACGACGGCGATGCACGTGAGGGACTTGAGTTGTCGGTTCGTCACGATGCCGAAGTTATGGGCGATGACGGCCTCTCGCCACACCGGGTAAGCGGATGGATACATCCTGTGGGCAAACGGCCGCATTTTGACGTCCGGAGGAGTGGATCGCGGTACTCGGGCTGACGGCGTTCGGCGTGACGCCCGATCAGCTCCGGCCGTACGGCGTGTCGCCCGTCCGGACACGCCACCGCGGCGACGTCACACGGAGGTGAGGCTCGCCGCGCCGAAGGAGACGTCGAAGCGGTCGCACCAGATGGTGACGCTGGTGTAGTCGGCCACGTTCACGCCGGCGGGGAGAGGGTAGTTCTGGTCCCCCTTGTTGCCTTTGAGCTTGCCGAGGCTGGCGTACTTGCCGTCGTCGAAGACGCGCCAGCCGGCCACGCCCTCCTTCACCGGCGCATCGGTCAGCCAGACCCGCAGGTCCGGGCCGTTGCTCGTGTCGAGGTTGGCCAGGCGCAGGGTGTGGGACCCGTCGGGGAGCCGGATGAGTTCCGCCACGCCGGTGGTGCTGTGCTCGTGGCTGATGAGCGTCCCGCGGGCGACGGTCACCGGTGCGGCCGGGGGCGCGCCGGTGTCCGACGGTTCGGTGCCCGACGGCCCTGTCCCCGACGGCCCGGTCGCGGCCCCCGTCGGCAGCGCCTCGCGGACGGTCTCGTCCTGCCACAGCTTCCACGGCTGCAGCCAGTACAGCCCCGCCGCCAGCACCACCGAGACCGCGATCGATACCGCCGCCACCAACCGTCCGCGCCGCCGCCCTGTCCGTGTCACTGCCGCTCCCTTGGTCCAGTCCGCACCGCACCGGTCCGATCCGGTCCGGTCCGTCCTACGGATTCAACGCGACCGGACCGCCCTGCGCCAGGTCCGCCATGGTGATGATCGTCCTACCTCCGCCGACGCGGACCGTTGCCTCCTCTTCCGCGATCGGGCAGGTCGCAGGGGGTTTCCCGGGAGCTCGCCCGACGGGCAACGGGCAACCCGTCGACCCCGGTGCGCCCCGGGGGCAGGCTGAAGCCGTCTGTACGAGGCAAGGACCACAAGGGGAAATTATGCGCAAGATGTTCCGCGGCGCCGCCGCTCTCGCGACCTCCGTCACCGCCGTGATCGCGCTCAGCGGTACCGTCGAGGCCAAGCCCGCCGACGCGTGGGCCGGTTGCCCGGACGGGGCGGTCTGCATCTACCCCCAGAACCAGAACCCGGCCGTCAAGCCGACCCACGTCTTCTACAAGTACGGGGCCCACAACCTGACCAACCAGTACGGGAACCACTGGGTCCTCAACAACCAGTACGGCGGTGCGACCGCAAACCTGTGCAGGGGTTCCGGCGGCGCGAACTGCGGCGAGCCGATCGCCGCGAAGACCGGTGTCTACGCCGACCTCACGCCGGTCAACTCGATCCGCCTCAACCCGTAACACCCCCTCAGGACGACGTCCGCAGCCGCCGTGCGGCGGCTGCGGACATTCCTGTGCTCGTCATACCGGGCCGAAGGTTTGGCCGTCCGTCCCACCCCCGCTGTAGCCTGGACACCGTCATCTGGCCGCCTGGGCGTGCAGGGCCATGGGGGATGTTGTGGGGGATCCGGACCGCCGGCGGAAGACCGATCACCAGCACGAATCCGACGACACCGCGACGCCCTTCCCCGCACAGCTGAGACGTCTGCGGATGCAACGCGGCCTGTCCCTGGCGGACCTCGCGCGCCGGACGCACTACAGCAAGGGCTATCTCAGCAAGATCGAGACCGGCTCGAAGCGGGTCACCGTCGACGTCGCGCGGCGCTGTGACGACGTACTGCTGGCCGGGGGCGAACTGCTGCGGATGGTCCGGGAGACGGAGCCGCCCAGCGCCACCGCGGAGGGCGGCCGTGACGGCGCCGGGGCCGGGGCGCAGGCGGACGGCGAGTGTCCCTATCGCGGCCTGCCTGCCTTCACCGTGCAGGACGCGCGGTGGTTCTTCGGACGGGAGCGTGCGACGGCCGAGCTCGCCGAACGGGTCTTCGAGCGGATCGGCAGCGGGCCGCTGATGCTGGTCGCCCCGTCGGGCGCCGGCAAGTCCTCCCTGCTGAACGCCGGTCTCGTACCGACTCTGCGGCGCGACGGCTTCCCGATGCCGGGCGCCGCCACGTGGCCGGTGGTGCGGTTCACCCCCACCGCTCATCCACTGGAGGAGCTGCTGGACTGCACCGGCAAGGTCCTGGGCGGCGATCTCGGCATCACCACTCGGGAGGTGCGGGACCGGCCGCACGCGCTGCTCGAAGCCGTTCACCGGCTGTCGGACCGTACCCCGGCGGGTGACCGGGACCGGCGGCCGCCGCCGCCCCTGCGTCCGGTGCTGCTCGTCGACCAGTTCGAGGAGTTGTTCACCCTCTGCTCCCACGAGGACGAGCGGCGCGCGTTCGTACGGGTGCTCTGCGCGCTGTCCTCCTCCCGCCCGGCGCCGGCCGGTCACGACCCCGCCGTCGTGGTGCTCGGCGTACGGGCCGACTTCTCCGGGAACTGTCTCGACCTTCCGGACCTGGCGCCGGTCTTCACAGGCGGGCTGTTCGTCCTGCCCCCGATGTCGCCTGCGGAGCTCCGGGAGTCGGTCACCCGCCCGGCGGAGCTCGCCGGCCTCGCCCTCGAACCGGGGCTGGTCCCTCTGCTGCTGCGCGATGTCGGCCTCAGCGACGATCCGCCCGACCGGATCCCCTCCGGTGCGCTGCCCCTGGTCTCCCACGCCCTGATGGCCACCTGGCGGCAGCGCGAGGGCTCCAGCCTGACCGTCGCCGGGTACGAGCGGACCGGCGGCATCCAGGGGGCGATCGCCCGTACGGCCGAGGAGGTGTTCGCACGCCTGTACCCGGCCGAGCAGAACACGCTCCGCCGCGTCCTGGTGCGCCTGGTCCACGTCGCCGACGGTACGGGGGCGACGCGGCGCCGGATGAGCCGGACCGCCCTGATGGAACAACTGGTCGACGCGGGCCCCGCCGCGGCCGCGCTCGACACCTTCGTACGGGCCCGCCTGATCACCATGGACAGCGACACCGTCGAGATCACCCACGAGGCCCTCCTGCACGCCTGGCCCCGGCTGCGCGGCTGGATCCGCGCCGACCGGGCCGGGCTCCTGATCCACCAGCAACTGGCCCACGCGGCCGCCGAATGGGAGCGCGAGGGCCGCGACCCCTCGGCGCTCTACCGCGGGACCCGGCTGGAGACCGCCCGCTCCTGGGCCGACGAACTCGACGGCAGGAGTCGGCTCGGCCCCCGCGAGGCCGCCTTCCTCCGGGAGAGCCAGGCCGCGCAGGACAGCCGGGAGCGGCAGGCCGGGCGCCAGGTGCGGGTGCGGCAGTGGATGCTGGCCACGCTCGTCGTCCTGCTGGTCCTCGCCGTGGGTGCCGGCGGCCTGGCGTACCAGCAGCGCGCGGGCGCCCTCGGCCAGGAGCGCGTCGCCCGTTCGCGGGCGCTCGCCCTGCAGTCCGCCGCGCTGGCCGCGGGCCAGCCGGAGGCGTCGATGCTGCTCGCCGAGGAGGCGTACCGGACCGCGGAGACGAGCGAGGCGCGGGGGGCGTTGCTGAGCACGCAGGCCCAGCCGTTCGTCGCCCGCCTGGGCGGGCACGGCGGGCCGGTCAACGCGGTGGCCTTCGGGCCGGGGAACGGCATGCTGGCCACGGCCAGTTCCGACGGGACGGTGACCCTGCGGCGGGTGGCCGACCGCCGGACGACGGCGACCTTCACCATGCCGGGCCGGGTCCGCGCGGTCGCCGTCAGCCCCGACGGGCGGACCCTTGCGGCCGCCTCCACGGACGGCCCGGCCCGGCTCTGGGACATCGCCGGCCACCGTACGAGAGCGGTCCTCCCGGCGAGTACGGCGGGCGCCCGGGCGGTGGTCTTCGCGCCGGACGGGCGAACGCTGGCGGTCGGTTGCCCCGACGGGACGATCCACCTGTGGGCGGCCGCCGGGGACCGGCGCGCCGTGGGCTCCCTCGCCGGCCACACCGGGCGGGTCAACGCCCTTGCGTACGCCGCGGACGGCCGGACGCTGGTCTCGGCCGGCGCCGACCGGACGGTACGGCTGTGGGATCCGGTGGACGGCCGTCCGCTGGCCACCCTCACCGGACACACGGACGAGGTGCTGGGGGCCGCGTTCGCCCCGGACGGCCGTACGGTCGCCACGGGCGGCGTCGACCGGACCGTCCGGCTGTGGGACGTGGCCGGCCGCCGGACGGCCGCCACGCTGACGGGGCACAGCGACGACGTCAACGGCGTCGCCTACACGCCGGACGGGACGACGGTCGTCAGCGCGGGCGGCGACGGTACGACCCGGCTGTGGGACGTGGCCGGCGGCCGGCTGACGGCGACGCTCGCCGGGCACACCGACTACGTGCTCGGGGTGGCCGTGGACAGCGGTGGCGCGGTGCTGGCCACGGCCGGCTTCGACCAGTCGGTGGTGCTGTGGGACCTCCGGGGGCCGGTGCTGACCTCACGGCCGTTCACGGAGATCTGGCACGCCGCCTACAGCCCGGACGGCACGCTGCTGGCCACCGCGGAGGCGGATCATGCGGTGCGGCTGTGGGACGTGGCGCGGCGCCGGGCCGTGGCCACGTTCCAGGGGCACAGCGAAACGGTGTTCTCGGTGGCCTTCGCCCCCGACGGGCGGACCCTGGCCTCGGCCGGCTCCGACGGCACGATCCGGCTGTGGGACACCTCCGCGCGCGCCGCGGCGGCCACACTGACCGGCCAGGGCGGGACCGTGTTCGCGGTGGCATTCGCCCCGGACGGGCGGACCCTGGCCTCGGCCGGCTCGGACGGCACCGTACGGCTGTGGGACGTGGCCGAGCGCCGTCCGCTCGCCGTGCTCACCGGACACACGGACTTCGCCAACGACGTGGCCTTCAGTCCGGACGGGCGCACCCTGGCGAGCGCCGGCGACGATCTGACGGTCCGTCTCTGGGACGTCGCCGGGCGCCGCTCGCTGGCCGCTCTCACCGGACACACGGGGGCGGTACGCGGGGTGGCCTTCAGCCCGGACGGGCGGACGCTGGCGAGCAGCGGCAACGACGGGACCGTACGGTTGTGGGACACGCACCGCCACCGTTTCGAGGCGGCGCTGGCCGGACACACCGGTTCCGCGCGGGGCATCGCCTTCTCCCCCGACGGCCGCACGCTCGCGAGCAGCGGCAACGACCGTACGGTGCGGCTGTGGGACGTGGCCGCGCGCCGAACGGTGGCGGCGCTGTCCGGGCATGCGAACGCGGTGTGGGGCGTCGCGTTCGCCCCCGACGGGCGGACGGTGGCCAGCAGCAGCACGGACGGCACGGTCCGGCTGTGGAACCTGGACGCCGGAGCACGTCTCGTGGAGATCGGCCGCCTGCGGGAGGGAGCCGGCCCTGAGAATCGGGACTGAACTCGCCGATCACATGGAGCGACTCCAGCAGGACACCGGGGCGCACGAGTTGAGGCAGTGACCGGCAATCCCCGGCCATAGTTTGTCCGAATTCCCTTTGCAGAAAAAGTTGCTGCGAACCCCCTGATCGATAGTACGGTTTACAGCGAACATGTGCCCTTGGCAACCATCGACCCGGACCTCGACCATCCGTTCTCCTGCCAAAGGCGCATGCCGTATCGCCGATTGTTCACCGACACCGCAAGGTGCACGGCCGAGGTCACAAACCTTGACGGGCGGGGGTGGGGCGGACGCGCGGAACATGCGCCTCGCGCCTCCCGTCGGCAACAACCAGGGGAGTGTTTTCCTTGACTCACCAGCGCAAGATCGTCATTGCAGCCATCGCCGTTTCCCTCGCCTGCGCCTCGGTCACGGCCGGCGCGTACGCGGACACCGCCGAGGACGCCGGCGCCCGGCCCTCGGCCGCCGGGGCCGGGATCACTGGAACCTGGTACAACCAGCTCGGCTCGACCTTCATCGTGACCGCGACGCCCGACGGCGGCCTCACGGGCACCTACGAGTCGGCCGTCGGCAACGCCGAGAGCCGCTACGTCCTGACCGGCCGCTACGACAGCGCCGCCGCCACCGACGGCAGCGGCACCGTCCTCGGCTGGACGGTGGCCTGGAAGAACAACCACCGCAATGCCCATTCCGCCACCACGTGGAGCGGCCAGTACACCGGCGGCTCCGACGCGCGGATCAACACCCAGTGGCTGCTGACCTCCGGCACCACCGAGACCAACGCCTGGAAGTCCACCCTCGTCGGCCATGACACCTTCACCAAGGTGAAGCCGTCGGCCGCCGCCGTGGATGCGGCCAGGAAGGCGGGCGTGGGCAGCGGCAGCCCGCTCGACGCCCCGCAGCCGTAGACGCATCCGGCTTCTTCCCCCGGCCGGTGAAATCAGCGTGATCCCGCACGCTCGATACCGCCGGCCGGGGAAGGCATTGCCCTGCGGAGGGCTTGAACAGGCGGAGTTGATTTTCAGTCAAACCCTTCTTGCCGCCCCACCATCTGGCTTGAACTCCACGACCCGTTCGTTATATTCGGACGGTTTGTCAACGCTTGATTCCGGCGGAGTTCTCGCAAGAGGACGAGGCGCCAAGGAGGATTCGAAATCCACGCCTGCCACCGTGCCGGGGCACGGCCCACCCGGGCCACATGACACGGAGAACCACAGCACCATGAACACGAACAGCACCATGAACACGCACAACACCATGCACACGGAGGGCGCAATGCCGCACGGATCATCTCTCATCGACGCACCGGCCCGGCACGCCGGAGACGCACACCCGGTCGGCCGCCGGGCCGTCCGTGCGGTGGGCGCGATCCCGCGGACGGACACCGGATGGACCTTCATCGCCACCTGAGACGGGGCCGCCCCGAAGGTTCGCCATGAGAAGGAGGCCGGCGGTCCGTCAGCTGTCGCGGACCGCGACGATGCCGTTGAAGACGCCGACGTACGCGGTGCCGTCGGGCCCGAGGGTGATCGGGGCCCAGTTGTTGTCGTAGAGCGGGCCGGTGCCGGTCAGCTGCCGCCAGCGGCGCTCACCGGTGTGGAAGTCAACGGCTGTCAGGTACCAGGCGTCGATCCCCCAGGAGTTGGGCTCCTTCTCGTAGAAGTACAGCAGCCCGTTCGCGGTGGAGAGCTTGGGAACAACGGAGGGCGCGCGGATGGCGCTCTCCCACACCGTGTCGCAGCCGCTGCCGTCGGCGCGCACGTCGATGCGGGCGACGCCGCCCACGACGGACCTGCCCAGCAGCAGGGTGGAGGGGTTCTCGTAGCCGTAGTTGTTCTCGACGACGATGCTGTTGCCCCAGGTGATCAGGGAGTTGTCCGTGGTCGAGGCGCCGGAGCCGAACACCGGCACCTTGCACACCAGCCGCTGGTCCGCGCGGACGTCCGGCCCCCGCTGGTAGACGAGGACGTTCATCCGGTCGTCGGCGTTGTCGGTGATGGCGACGTAGCCCTTGCCGAAGAGATCCGGTGTCGTGCCCGAACCCTGGTTGACGGAGCCCGGTTTGGCGGCGCTCCCGCGATCGTACGTCTGGCGCCACTGCACCTCGGGAGTGCCGTCGGCGCCGGCCCGGAAGCTGTACAGCGCGTGGTCGGAAACGATGGAGACGCCGTCCTCGGCGACCGAGAAGGAATTCTGGATCTCCTCGCCGGGCAGCCGGACGGAGCGGATCTGCGAGGTGGCCGGATCCACCGTGCCGACCCGGCCCTGGCGGGTGACCCACCAGATCCGGCCGCTCCAGTCGGGCATCACGGAGGTGACGGGATCACAGGTGCCGCTGGGCCGCAGATTGGTCCAGGTCACGCAGTCGTGGGGAACGTGGCCCGTGAGGTCCCAGTCGTCGTCGACCGTGAACGCCCAGCTGCCGTCCGGCTTCTGGGAGTGGGCGAGCCGCAGGATGTGCTGGCGGGAGTCGGCCAGCACGGCGCGGTCCTGATCGTCCAGGAAGAAGTAGGCGCCGCCCGAGGTGTCCTTGAAGATCTTCGCGAAGTCGAGCGAGGTGATCGCCTCGACGGTCGAAGAGCGCTGCGGGAGCTGGTACTCGGCGAGCGTGGCGAGCGTCCGAGGCTCCAGGAGCTTGACCTTGAAGCCCGAGAAGGTCCCGCACACCGTGACGAGCCGGCCACCCGCGTCGAAGGTGGCGGTGGCGCACTCGCCACCGAGGGCGGCGATCTTCCGGCTGGTCACCTGCGGGTTCTGGCCGAGCGGCCCGGACCAGGGGGAGGTGGCGCTGCCCGCCGCGTCGGAGTGCATGCCGCTGCGGCCGTTGGGCGCGAGCCGGGGGTGCTGGGGCGGCGCCTCACCCGGCAGGGGTGCGGCGGCCGCGGGGCTGCCCTCGTAGTGGCGGATCAGGCGGTGCCCGGGGGTCTTGGGTATCTCCTCGGCCTGGGCGGGCGAGCCGCCGTAGATCACCGTGAAGGCGGCGACGACAGGCATCACAGCGCAGTTCAGCGCTCTTCGGAACATCCGGGCTTCCTCCATGTCTCCTCGCCTCTGTTGACATTGCGTCTGACATCGCGCCGCCGCCGACGCTAGATCGCACCGCATGAGGAGTCCATGGACGGGCCGGATGATTCACGAAGGCGCAACAGTCGATCAAGGGTGGAGGCTGGACACCACGTTCGCGGTGGCCGTCAGGCCGTTGTGGATGGTCGCGGCCATGCTGCTGCTCGCGAGGTAGAAGCCGAGCAGCACGCAGACGACGGCGTGGGAGAACTTGAGTCCGCCGCTGCGCAGGAAGATCCAGGCGAGGATGAGGAGCAGGACGACCACGGAGAGGGAAATCACCATCGAAACCTCCTTACTCGCCGCCATGGTGGCGCAGGAGGCGGTGACTTCGGGCGAAACACGTGTCCGCCGTACGGGTGTTGACCGTCCGTGACGGGCGGTCAGTCCTTGACGACCGCGTTCCAGTGGGGGCCGAACGGTCGCGCCGGCGTCCGAGATCGCCGACCTCGTGGGGCGGGCGGCCCAGCAGGCCGGCGCCGAGCCCGACCCGCTGCGACGAGCCGGGGATGTGATCAGAGGAAGACGAACCGGGTCACCTGGCGGTCCGCCGTCCGCAGGGGTCTTGCCGCGCTCCCGCCTGCCGTGCCATATATGTCTAGACCTTTAGGGAAGCAGCCGAGGAAGGCACCCCCGTGCGACGCAGCGCCCCCACGCTCGCCCTCCGCCCGGCCGTCGCGGGCCTCACCGGCCTCATGCGCCTTGCAGGTCTCACGGGCCTTGCGGGCCTTGCGGGCCTCACGGCGTGCACCGCGCCGGACACCGAGCCCCCGCCCGCCCCGGCCGGACTCACCGCACGGGCCGGCAGCGCCACCACCGTGCACGTCATGTGGGACGCGGCGGCGGACCGGGACGGGGTGAGCGGCTACCAGGTCTTCGAAGCCGACCGCATGGTCCGCGAACTCCCGGCCGGGAAGACCATGGTGGACATCACCGGCCTGGCCCCGCAGACCGGCTACGCCTTCACGGTCCGCGCGAAGGACGCCGCCGGAAACGTCTCCGGCCCCGGCCCGGCCGCCCGGGTGACCACCCCGGCGGCGCGCGCAGAGGACCGGCTGGCCCCCACCGCCCCCGCCTCCACCACGGGTCGCGCGACCGGCCCCCGGGCCGCCTGGGTGTCCTGGACGCCGGCGACGGACGACACGGGCGTGACGGCGTACGACGTCTACCAGGGCGGCGTCCGGATCCACACCGCCGGCCCCGGTGAGAGCGGCACCGCACTGAGCGGATTGCGACCGGACACCGTCTACACCTTCACCGTCCGGGCCCGGGACGGGGCGGACAACTCCTCCTCCGACGGACCGGCGGTGGACGTGACGACCCCGCCCACGTCCGGCGACGGGCCGGGCACCGCCCCCGCCGAGTTCGCCGCGGCCGCCTCCCCGGGTACGGTCACGCTCAGCTGGACCGCTCCGGAAACCGGCCGGGAGACCGCCGAGTACGAGCTGTACGTCAACGGACGGCCCACGACCGTCATCCAGTTCGGCGCGGGTGCCGTGCCGAGCGGCCGGGTGGAGCACCGGCTCACGGTGGCCGAGCCGACCGGTACGGTGTGGGCCCTGAAACTGCGGGCCAGGCTTCCCGACGGCACCTGGGGATCCTTCTCCGCGGAGCGGCGGATCACCCTCGTATCGTGAAATTCAGGCACCGATCCGGCTGGAACGGCACGGCTGGATAAGAAGATCGCGCACAATACATCCGTGTTCGGTGAGTACGCGTTCCATGACAGTGAGGCAGACTCCGCGGACGGCGACCCGCCGCCGGGCTCCGGCCCCGCGCCGGGAAACCTGCCGGCCGAGCCGGCGAGCTTCGTCGGCCGCGAGCGGGAACTCCGGCTGCTCGGCGACCTGTTGCTCGATCGAAGGCTGATCACCCTCACCGGGGTGGGCGGCGTCGGCAAGTCGCGGCTCGCCCTGCGGGCCGTGGCAGACGCCCGCCAGGCACGTCCCGACGGCGTCTGGTGGGTGGAGCTGTCGCCGCTGCGCGATCCCGGCCTGCTCACCGCGACCGTGGCGCACGCCGTCGGCCTCGCCGACCACTCCCCGCGCCCCCTCGACGAGGAGTTGTGCGCGTGGATGGCCGACAAGGACCTCCTCCTGGTCCTGGACACCTGCGAGCACCTGGTGGCCGACTGCCGCCATCTGGTCGGTGAACTCCTTCAGTCCGCCCCCGGCTTGACCGTCCTGGTCACCTCGCGGGAGCCGCTCGGCTGCGCGGTCGAGCAGGTCGTCGACGTCCGTCCGCTGCCCTGTGAAGGACCCGACAGCGACGCCCTCGCCCTCTTCCGCGCCCGCGCCCTCGCCGCGACCCCGCAGGCGGCGGCCGTCTTCGCCGACCCCGGACGCACGGCGGTGGCGGCCGAGGTCTGCAGGCGCCTGGACGGCATCCCGCTCGCCCTCGAACTCGCGGCCGCCCGGCTGCGGTTGTGGACGCTTGAACAGATGGCCGAGCGGATGGGCGAGCGCTTCGCCCTGCTGTCGGACTCCCGGGCCGCCCTGCCGCGCCGGCACCAGACCATGCGGACCACGATCGGCTGGAGTCACGAGCTGTGCGAGCCGCTGGAGCGGCTGCTGTGGGCCCGGCTCTCGGTCTTCACGGGCGACTTCGACGTCGCGGCGGCCCGCGCCGTGTGCGCGGGCGGCCCCCTGTCCGCCGCGCGGGTGGAGCGGGTGCTCACGGGCCTGGCCGCCAAGTCGGTGGTGCTGCGCACCGAGGAACGCGGGACCGGCACCCGCTACCGCATGCTGGACACGATCCGCGAGTACGGACACGACTGGCTGGGCGAGCTCGGCGAGGTGCAGCTCGTCACCGACCGGCACGCCCACTGGTACGCGGCGCTCTCCGCGGCCGCCGACCGTGGCTGGCTGGGGCCGGGGCAGGTGGACTGGTACCGCAGGATCACCGCCGAGCACGCGCAGCTGCGTACCGCGCTGGAGCACCTGCTCGCCGCCGACCCGACGGCGGCGATGGAGATGGCCGGGGCGCTGTGGTTCTACTGGTTCGCCTGCGGGCACGGGCACGAGGGCCGGGCCTTCCTGGAACGGGCGCTGCGGGCCGCTCCGCGGACGGGGGCCGCGCACAACCAGGCGTTGTGGGCCCTCGGGCTCACGGCCCTGCTCCAGGGCGACATGGACGTGGCCCACCGGTACGCCGAGGAGTGCACGCGGGACGCGGCCCGGCTCGCGGACCCCGAACGGGAGTTGCGCGCGGCCTATCTGGAGGCGTCGTCGGTCCTGATGCCCGGCGACCCCCTGCGGGCCCTGACGCTGGCCGGTCCACGGGCCCGGGCCGGCCGCGGCGGGCGCACGAGCGGCCCCGGCTGGCTCCTGTGCAAGCTGGCCACCGCCTACGCCCTGTGCGACCTGCGACGTTTCGAGGAGGCGTCCGAGGAGGCGCGGTCCCTGCGGGAGGCCTGCGCGGAGCTGGGCGAGCGCTGGCTCCGGGCGTACGCGGACTACGTCCTGGCGGTGACCGCACTGGGCCTGGGCGACCACGGGGAGGCGGCCCGGCACGTACGGGCCATGCTCTCCGGGAAGCGGCTGCTCGGGGACCGCTTCGGCATCGCGCTGGGCCTCGACCTGCTGGCCGCCGCGGTGGCCGCACTGGGCGACGGGGAACTGGCGGCGCGGCTGCTGGGCACCGGGCACGCGTGGTGGCGCACGGTGGGGCGGCCGCAGATGGGCTCGCCGTCGCTGACGGCCCTGCGGGACCAGGGCGAGCGGCAGGCCCGGGCGGCGATCGGCGACGCCGCGTACGAGGCGGCGTTCCTGGGTGGCGCGGCTGCGTCCACCGGCTGAGTTCCAGCCGGTGGACCCGGTAACTCCTGGGCTCCCGTCAGTACGGGAGGGGTCTGCCCGACGGTGTGCGCAGATCCAGGTCTCGGGGGGCGGGCTTGGGGACGGGCTTGCGGATCAGCTGCTGGCGCATGCTGCCTCCTCGCTCAGACCAGGGCCGGGCGGCGGGGTTCCACCGTGCGGCTGTCGGGGAGCAGTTCACCGGTGTCGTCGAAGATCACCACGCCGTTGCAGAGCAGGCTCCAGCCCTGTTCGGGGTGGGAGGCCACAATCCGGGCGGCGTCGTGATCGGCGCTGTCGGCGGTAGGGCAGGGGGGCTGGTGGGAGCACATGGCGCACCTCCTCGCGATGTGGGGCGGGAAGGCCGGTGGTCACCCGGTCGAATCCGCGATCCACGGTGGCGGTGAGTATTACTGATCGCCGCCCCCGGACGGAACCCATATCCGCCGTCCAGTTCACGGTGTGTATGCCCGATTACGATGCGCTCATGCCCGCTATCCGGATCGTTCACCGTACGTCTCTGCCGGCGTCCGAGACGTGGCTTCGGCTCACGGACTGGGAGCGCCAGGGCGCACAGGTCCCCTTCACGCGGACGGTGATCGACACCGCGCCCCCGACACGTGTCGGAACGACCTTCACGGCGCGCACGGGCGTGAGCAGGATCACGTTCGACGACCCCATGGAGGTCGTGGTCTGGCGGCCCCCCTCGGAGGGGTGCTCGGCCGGGCTGGTCCGGCTGGAGAAGCGCGGCCGGTCGGTGAGGGGCTGGGCGGAGATCGAGGTCCGCCCCCTCGCCGGGGGCGGAGCGGAGGTCCACTGGCGTGAGGACCTGCGCCTGCGCGGCCTCCCCCGCGCCTTGGACCCCGTGGTCGCGGCGGCGGGCCGCTTGCTCTTCGGGCGGGCCGTCGCCCGGCTGCTGGCCCGCTGAGGACGCGGGCTAGGGTGCCGTGATCACCGCGCCGGTGATCACGATGCGACCGAGGAGATTCCCGTGGCCACTCCGCCACCGCCGCAGCAGGGCGCCGGCCCGTACGGCCCGGCCGTCCCCTGCGGACCGCAGCAGGCCGACGCGTCCGGCGGTCCTGTGTTCACCGGGCCGCAGCAGCCGTACGGCGCGTACGGCGCACACCCGCGCCCGGGCCCGTTCGCCTGCCGCCTGTGCGGAGCCTGGCCCGCCACGCCCGCGATCGTGCGCGGCCACCAGGGCCTGGTCGTGATGATGCGGTCCCTGAGCCGGACCGGACCGTTCTGCCGCGACTGCGGGCTCGCCACCTACCGTCGCATGTCGTCGGACACCCTGTGGCAGGGCTGGTGGGGTCCGCTGTCCCTGTTCATCACGCCTGTGACCCTGCTGACGAACCTCGGCCCGCGCGCGGCGTTCCGCAGGCTCGCTCCCCCGGCGGGCGGCTTCCGGCCGGCCCTCGACCCGGGCAAGCCGCTGTGGCGCCGGACCCCGGCCCTCCTCCTACTCACGCCTCTCGTGCTCCTGGCCCTCGCGGTCCCCATGATCTTCACGCTGGGCCTGCTGGCCGGTGGTGACGAGCCGACGAGACTGACCGTCGGCCAGTGCGTGCGCGACGTGGGCGACGGCGCCGGCCAGACGCTGCTCGTGGAGCCCTGCAATGCGCCGAGCGCGCAGTACCGGGTCACCCGGCAGCTCGAGCCCGGCACCACCTGCGCGGACGGCGAGCTGTACGCCTACCCCGAATACGGCCCGGGCGGAACGACCACGAGCTGTCTCGCCCCACTGCGCTGAGGTGTGGGGGTGCGGGACCCCTGCCCCGCACCCCCACAGTCCGCCCCGGCACCCCGCGCCCCTGCCGAGGCTCAGCGCTCAGCGCCCAGCGCCGAGCGCTCAGCGGATCGGCATACCGGAGATCGTGCGGGCGATCACCAGCCGCTGGATCTCGCTGGTCCCCTCGAAGATGGTGTAGATGGCACTGTCCCGGTGCATGCGCTCCACCGGGTACTCCCGGGTGAAGCCGTTGCCTCCGAGGATCTGGATCGCCTGGGCGGTGACCTTCTTGGCGACCTCACTCGCGAAGAGCTTCGACATCGAGCCCTCCGCCGACTCGAACGGCCGGTTGGCGACGGCCATCCAGGAGGCCCGCCAGACCAGCAGCCGGGCCGCGTCGATCTGCGTCCGCATGTCGGCGAGCTGGAAGGCCACGCCCTGGTTGTCGATGATCGGCCGGCCGAACTGAATACGGGTCTTGGCGTAGTCGAGGGCGACCTCGTATGCGGCGCGCGCGGTGCCCACCGCCATCGCGCCGACCGCCGGCCGGGAGGCCTCGAAGGTGGCCATGGCCGCGTTCTTCACGCGCTCGCCCCCGCCGCTGCGGGCCCGCTCACGGGCCCGCGCGAGGCGCTCGTCGAGCTTCTCCTTGCCGCCGAGCAGGCAGGAGCCCGGGATCCGTACGTCCTCCAGGACCACCTCGGCGGTGTGCGAGGCGCGGATGCCGTGCTTCTTGAACTTCTGGCCCTGCGACAGTCCGGGGGTGCCGGGCGGCACGATGAAGGACGCGTGCCCCTTCGTGCTCAGGTCCGGGTCGACGACGGCCACGACGATGTGCACGTTGGCGATGCCGCCGTTGGTCGCCCACGTCTTGGTGCCGTTGAGCACCCACTCGTCCTTGGCCTGGTCGTAGACCGCACGGGTGCGCATCGAGCCGACGTCCGAGCCGGCGTCCGGCTCGGAGGAGCAGAAGGCGGCGACCTTCACGTCGTCCGGGGTGCCGTACATCTGCGGGATCCAGGTGCCGATCTGCTCCTCGGTGCCGTTCGCGACGACGCCGATGGCCGCGAGTCCGGTGCCGACGATCGACAGGGCGATGCCGGCGTCGCCCCAGAAGAGCTCCTCCATCGCCATCGGGATGCCGAGGCCCGTAGGGTCGAAGAACTGCTGGGCGTAGAAGTCCAGCGAGTAGATGCCGACCTTGGCGGCCTCCTGGATGACGGGCCAGGGAGTCTCTTCGCGCTCGTCCCATTCCGCGGCGGCGGGGCGCATCACATCGGCGGCGAAGCCGTGGATCCAGTCCCGCACCTGCTTCTGGTCGTCGTTGAGCTCCATGGTGAACTCCGCCATGTCCCCTCCACCTGTTCTGTACGTGTTCCTGCAGAGGTTACTAGCGGTAACCTACGTCGGGGCCTCAGTCTGTTACCGGCGAGTAAGTACTGTCAAGCACCGGCGATACCGCGTGGGCACCCGGCCCGGTACCCGCCGAATCGATCGCGGGGGTGCGCCGGGTGTTACGTTGCGTGGGCGTCACGCACATCGCAAGGGCGGGGAGAGAAACACGTCATGGAGACCACTCAGCAGGCCGGCGAACCGGGAGCGGCCGAGCGCCGGCGGCGGGAGCTGCTCGAAGCCGCCGACCGGGTCGTGCTCAGGGACGGCCCGAAGGCCTCCATGAACGCCATCGCGGCGGAGGCCGGCATCACCAAGCCCATCCTCTACCGGCACTTCGGGGACAAGGCGGGCCTCTACCAGGCACTCGCCGTCCGGCACACCGACGCCCTGCTCGACTCGCTGCGCGCCGCGCTCGACGCCCCCGCCGAGCGCCGCCGACGCGTGGAGGCGACCCTCGACACCTATCTCGCCGCCATCGAAGCCCGCCCGCAGGTCTACCGCTTCCTCATGCACCCGGCCGAGGACTCCCCCAGTGTCGAGCGCGGCTTCGACGTGGGGCTGCACTCGGCCCCGCTGCTGCGCCGGCTCGGCGAGGAACTGGCCGAGGTGATCGGCGAGCGGGTGGACCTCGGGCCCGGCGGCGAGCGCCTCGCCCGGGTCTGGGGCCATGGCATCGTCGGCATGATGCACGCGGCCGGGGACTGGTGGCTGGGTGAGCGCCCGTGTGAACGCGCGGAACTGGTGGCCGCCCTCACGGACCTTCTCTGGGGCCGCCTCTCCACAGCAGGCAACCGCCTCAACGGCCCCGGCTTCTGACTGCCTTCGACGGCCTTGCCCCCCATGCCGGCGTGGACAACTCCACCCCACGCGGCCAACCCGGCCCCGCCAGGGCCAACCCCGGCCCCGCCGGCGGTTGAGGCGCGGGTCCGGGCAGAGCCCGGTGCCCGGCGGAGCCGGGTTTCCCGGGACACCGCCCCAGACCCCGGCGAGGCTTGAACGGCCCGGCCCCAGGGGATGTGCGGGCGAGGCTGCACCGGGCCGGCCAGGCAGAGGCCGGGGTGCCGGCGCGACCCGGGCGGCTACTCGGGCAGCGGCCTCGTGCCCCACGGGGCCTTGCGGATCGCCCGCCGCAGGCGCCGCGCCCGCAGCCCGGTCACGCGGTCCGCGTAAACGGTGCCGGCCAGGTGATCGCACTCGTGCTGCAGGCAACGCGCGAAGAACCCGGTACCGGAGATCCGCACAGCCGCACCGTCGGACGTGACGCCCTCGACCACCGCATGGTCGTGGCGGACCGTTCCCGCCTCCAGCCCGGGCAGCGAGAGACAGCCCTCCGGCCCGAGGAACTCGTCCCCGTCGGCCGTCACCAGGCGCGGGTTGACGATGTGCCCGACGTGACGGACGTCCTCGTCGTCGGGGCAGTCGTAGACGAACACCCGCTGTCCGACGCCGATCTGGTTCGCGGCGAGGCCGACGCCCTCCGCGGCGTACATCGTCGCGAACATGTCCTCGATGAGCCGGTCGAGGGCCGGCCCGAATTCGGTGACCTCCGCGCACGCCGAGTGGAGCACCGGATCACCGAGCAGGCTCATGGTGCGGACGAGGCCGGTGGTACCGGGAATGAGGCGCTGTCGCATGGCCGTAAGCCTACGACGGGCGACTATATGAGGAGATCCGCGGCGGCGCGGGGGGCGCCGCGGTCAAGGCTCCGGCCGGTACTGGATAGGCTGGGGCCGACCGACGCAAGGAGGACAAGGGACGATGGCAGGCAACACGGAGCCGCTTTCGCCGCGGGCCAAGCTGGCCGTGACGGCGGGCAAGGCCGCGGCGGCGGTGTCGCGGGCCGCGGGACGCGGAAGCGGATCGGTGATCGGTGGCAAGGTCGCACTCAGGCTCGACCCCGATCTTCTCGGCGCGCTGGCGCAACATCTCGACGTCGTCCTCGTCTCCGCGACGAACGGCAAGACCACGACGACCCGGCTGATCGCGGAGGCCCTGCGGGCCAGCGGTCCGGTCGTCTCCAACGCCCTCGGCGCCAACATGCCGGCCGGCATCACCTCGGCGCTGGCGGGCGGCTCGGACGCCAAGTACGGCGTCATCGAGGTCGACGAGAAGTACCTGGCCGGAGTGGCCCGGGACGTCACCCCCAAGGTGATCGCCCTGCTCAACCTCTCCCGCGACCAGCTGGACCGCGCCGCCGAGACCCGCATGCTCGCGGAGAAGTGGCGCGAGGGCCTCTCGGGCTCCAAGGCGGTCATCGTCGCCAACTGCGACGACCCGCTGATCGTGTGGTCCGCCTCCTCCTCGCAGAACGTGGTGTGGGTCGCGGCCGGCCAGGAGTGGAAGGACGACGCCTGGTCGTGCCCCTCCTGCGGCGGTGTCATGCAGCGCCCGGGCGACGACTGGTTCTGCGGCGAGTGCGGATTCCGGCGCCCCACCCCGACCTGGGTGCTCTCCGGCGACCACGTCCTGGACCCGCACGGCTCGGCCTGGCCGATCCACCTCCAGCTGCCCGGCCGCGCCAACAAGGCCAATGCCGCCACCTCGGCCGCCGTGGCTGCCGTCTTCGGCGTCCCGCCGCAGGTCGCGCTGGAGCGGATGTACCAGGTGCAGGCCGTCGCCGGCCGCTACGACGTGGTGAACTTCCAGGGCCGTGAGCTGCGGCTGCTGCTCGCGAAGAACCCGGCGGGCTGGCTCGAAACGTTTTCCCTGATCGACCCGCCGCCCACCCCGGTGATCCTCTCGGTGAACGCGCGCGGCGCCGACGGCACCGACACCTCCTGGCTGTGGGACGTGGACTACCCGCGTCTGGCGGGACACCCGATCTTCGTGATCGGTGACCGCAAGCTGGACCTCGCGGTCCGCCTGGAGGTCGCGGGCCTGGACTTCCGGGTGTGCGAGACCCTCGACGAGGCCGTGCAGCTGGCGCCGCCGGGACAGATCGAGCTGATCGCCAACTACACCGCCTTCCAGGACGTGCGCCGCCGCGTCGGCAACTAGTACCCATAGAGGACAAGAGCATGAGCGACAACAGCCTGCGTCTGGTGTGGGTCTACCCCGACCTGCTGAGCACGTACGGAGACCAGGGCAACGCCCTCGTGGTGGAGCGCCGGGCGCGTCAGCGCGGCCTGGACGTGCAGCGCGTGGACGTGCGCAGCGACCAGCCGATCCCGACCTCGGGCGACATCTACCTGATCGGCGGCGGTGAGGATCGGCCGCAGCGCCTGGCCGCGGAGCGCCTGCTGCGCGACGGCGGTCTGGAGCGCGCCGTCTCGAACGGGGCGATCGTCTTCTCCGTCTGCGCCGGGTACCAGATCCTCGGCAAGGAGTTCGTCAACGACCAGGGGCAGCGCCAGGAGGGCCTCGGCCTCCTGGACGTGGTCACCCTGCGCGGTGAGGGCGAGCGGTGCGTCGGCGACGTCCTGGCCGACATCGACCCGCGCCTGGGCCTGCCGCAGCTGACGGGCTTCGAGAACCACCAGGGCGTCACGCACCTCGGCCCGACGGCCAAGCCGTTCGCCCGGGTGACCATGGGCCGCGGCAACGGCACCGGCGACGGCACCGAAGGCGCCTACAACGACACGGTGTTCGGCACCTACATGCACGGTCCCGTGATGGCCCGCAACCCGCAGATCGCGGACCTGCTGCTGAAGCTGGCCCTCGACGTGAACGCGCTGCCGGCCATAGACGACCGGTGGTACGAGGCGCTGCGCGCGGAGCGCATCGCCGCCGCGACGCAGCCCGCGTAACACCTGACGGACCGCTCATCGGGGCGGCCCCGTCATCATGTGTTCGGCCCGGTTTTCCCTAGGGGGAACCGGGCCGACGTGCGTTCGCACCACCGGGTCGACCAGCATCTGGAGGATGGTTCAGCCCACCCTCGTTCCGCTTGTAGGGTGACGGGTAGTTCCCACCGGACGACGTGGTCCGGTCGCCGGCCCACGTTGCAAAGGTCTCTTCCTGCCATGCGCATAGGTGTGCTCACTTCCGGTGGCGACTGCCCCGGCCTCAATGCCGTCATCCGCTCCGTCGTGCACCGCGCCGTCGTCGACCACGGTGACGAGGTGATCGGCTTCCACGACGGCTGGAAGGGCCTCCTGGAGGCGGACTACCGCAAGCTCGACCTGGACGCCGTCGGCGGCATCCTCGCCCGCGGCGGCACGATCCTCGGCTCTTCCCGGGTCCAGCCCGCGCATCTGCGGGACGGGGTGGAGCGCGCCCGCGGCCACGTCGCGGACCTGGGCCTCGACGCGATCATCCCGATCGGCGGCGAGGGCACGCTGAAGGCGGCGAACCTGCTCTCGCAGGCCGGTCTGCCCATCGTCGGCGTCCCGAAGACCATCGACAACGACATCGCCTCCACCGACGTCACCTTCGGTTTCGACACGGCCGTCGGCGTGGCCACCGAGGCGCTGGACCGCCTGAAGACCACCGCGGAGTCCCACCAGCGCGTGATGGTCGTGGAGGTCATGGGCCGCCACACCGGCTGGATCGCCCTGCACTCGGGTATGGCGGCCGGCGCGCACGCGATCGTCGTCCCGGAGCGCCCCTTCGACATCGAGGAGCTGACGGCGATCGTCGGCGAGCGCTTCTCCGCGGGCAAGCGGTTCGCGATCGTCGTGGTCGCCGAGGGCGCCAAGCCGCGCCCGGGGTCGATGGACCTCGAGGAGGGCGGCGTCGACATGTACGGTCACGAGCGGTTCGCCGGCATCGGCAACCGGCTCGCCGTGGAGCTGGAGCACCGCTTGGGCAAGGAGGCCCGTCCGGTGATCCTGGGCCACGTCC
Organism: Streptomyces sp. NPDC054849; assembly: GCF_053610945.1. NCBI lineage: Bacteria > Bacillati > Actinomycetota > Actinomycetes > Kitasatosporales > Streptomycetaceae > Streptomyces > Streptomyces sp. NPDC054849. The sequence continues at coordinate 95,074 of NZ_JBSGZI010000008.1, read as the reverse complement.
AGCGCGGCGGCACTCCCACCGCGTACGACCGGGTCCTGGCCACCCGCTTCGGCTGGCACGCCGTGGAGGCGGCGCACCGCGGCGAGTTCGGCATGCTGACGGCGTTGCGCGGCACGGACATCGAGATGGTGCCGCTCGCCGAGGCGACCTCGACCCTCAAGACGGTTCCGGCCGCGCGGTACGACGAGGCCCAGACCGTTCTCTGACGCCCCTTCCGTACGCCCCTTTTGTCATGGGCCGCCCCCGCGCGCACGAGCGTGCGGGGGCGGCACTACTGTGGTGGGGCACCACGGTCAAGGGAGTGAACAGATGGATCACAGCGGGCACGGCATGGACATGAACATGGACCTGCCGCCGTTCACTCTCGGGCGCGGGCTGGAGTTCTCCTTCGACGGCTTCTTCCTGACCGCCTCGCTGGTGGGGCTCGCGCTGTACGGGTGGGGCGTGCTGCGGCTGCGCCGGCGCGGGGACTCCTGGTCGCCGGGCCGGACCATCGCGTTCACCGCGGGCGTGCTGACGGTGATCCTGGTGATGTGCACCAAGCTGAACGACTACGGCATGGTCATGTTCAGCGTGCACATGGTCCAGCACATGGTGATCAGCATGGTCACCCCGATCCTGGTGCTGCTGGGCGCTCCGGTGACGCTGGCGCTGCGCGCGCTGCCGCCCGCCGCCCGTGGCCACAAGGGGCCGCGCGAGCTGCTGCTGATGCTGCTGCACAGCCGGTACATGAAGGTGGTCACCCACCCCGCCTTCACCATCCCGATGTTCATCGCGAGCCTCTACGCGCTGTACTTCACGCCGCTCTTCGACTTCCTGATGGAGAGCCGGACGGGGCACGTCGCGATGATGGTCCACTTCCTCGCCGTCGGCCTGATCTTCTTCTGGCCGATCATGGGCATCGACCCGGGGCCGCACCGTCCGGGCTACGTGATGCGGATGCTGGAGCTCTTCGCGGGCATGCCCTTCCACGCGTTCTTCGGCATCGCCCTGATGATGGCGAGCGAACCGATGATCAAGACGTACGCGAACCCGCCGACCTCCCTGGGCGTCGACGCGCTGCTCGACCAGCAGTGGGGCGGCGGCATCGCCTGGGCCTTCAGCGAGATCCCCTCGGTGCTGGTCCTGATCGCCCTGGTCTACCAGTGGTACCACTCCGACCGGCGGGCCGCGAAGCGGTCCGACCGGGCCGAGGACCGCAACGGTGACCGGGAGCTGGAGGCGTACAACGCGTATCTCGCCTCGCTCCAAGCGCGTGGCCAGTAGCGGAACACCGCCTTCGCGCGTCACCATGGGGCATGACCGGATCCGTTAAGGCGATGGCTGTCATGACCTTCGCCGCCCTGGTGGCCGTCGCCGCGTATTCCGTGGCCCTCGGCAGCAACGGCTGGCTGTGGTTCGGCTGGGTGGTGCTGGGGCTGCTGACCGCCGGGATGGCCGCTTCGCGCAGCGTGTGAGGAAGGTTCCCGCCGCCCCCTGCCGGCCCGGGACTCACCGTCCGTAAAATGTCGGTGACAACGGGATATCGACAGGAGCGGCCTGGTGTTCTACCACTTGCTCAAGCACGTGTTGCTCGGACCCCTGCTACGGCTGCTCTTCAGGCCTCGTATCGAGGGACTGGAGAACATCCCGGCAGAGGGTGCCGCGATCGTCGCGGGCAATCACCTGTCGTTCTCCGACCACTTCCTGATGCCGGCGATCCTCAAGCGGCGGATCACCTTCCTCGCGAAGGCCGAGTACTTCACCGGCCCGGGGATCAAGGGCCGGCTCACCGCCGCCTTCTTCCGCAGCGCCGGTCAGATCCCCGTGGACCGCTCCGGCAAGAAGGCCGGGCAGGCGGCGCTGCGCGAGGGACTGGCGGTGCTGGCCAAGGACGAGCTGCTGGGCATCTACCCGGAGGGGACGCGCTCCCACGACGGCCGGCTCTACAAGGGCAAGGTGGGCGTGGCCGCGATGGCCCTGGGCGCCGGGGTGCCCGTCGTGCCGTGCGCGATGGTCGGCACCTTCGAGATCCAGCCGCCCGGACAGAAGATCCCGAACATCCGGCGGGTGACCATCCGCTTCGGCCGGCCGCTGGACTTCTCCCGTTACGCCGGGATGGAGGGCGAGCGGGCCGTCCTGCGGGCGGTCACCGACGAGATCATGTACGCGATCCTCGAACTGTCCGGCCAGGAGTACGTCGACCGGTACGCGTCCGAGGTCAAGGCCGAGGAAGAGGAGGAACGGAAGAAGGCCCGGCGCAGGTCGCGCTGAGCCTCCTCCCGTGCCGGCGGTCCGGATCCGGGTCGTGCCTTTCGTATCGCGCGGGCTCGACCGACAAGATCCGAAAGACGCCCTAGCGGACGGCCGGCAGCTCCTCATGTGCCGGCCAGCCGGCGCCGGAGCCGTGGTCGAGCGAGAGCGCGGCGACCGGGGCCGGGGCGACGGGGGCGGCGTGCGGGGCGCACGTCACGTCCTGGGCGTCGACCCTGCCGGTCAGCAGGTAGGTGTCCACCCGCGTGTTGATGCAGGGGTTGACCAGGCCGGTGACACCGTGCGAGCCGGCGTTCTGCTCGGTGATCAGGCGTGAGCCGGCCAGGCGACGGTGCAGCTCGACCGCGCCCTTGTACGGCGTGGCCGCGTCCCGCTCGGACTGGACGATCAGGACCGGCGGCAGCCCGTGCTTGGCACGGACGTCGATCGGAGTGTGCTGCTTCGACCTCCAGGTCGCGCAGGGCAGGTTCATCCACGCGTTCGACCAGGTCAGGAACGGATACTTCTCGTGGAGGCGGGTGTTGTCCCGGTCCCACGTGGACCAGCTGGTGGGCCACTTGGCATCCGCGCACTCGACGGCGGTGTAGACGGCGTTGCCGTTCTCCGAGGCCGCGTTGCCCTTCACGTCGGTCATGTCCGGGGCGATGGCGTCGACGAGCGCCTGCTCGTCACCCGCGGCGTAGGCGGCCCAGGTCCGGGCGACGGGCACCCAGGAGGAGTCGTAGTACGGGGCTCCCTGGAAGAAGCCGATGAGCTCGGCCGGGCCGACGACCCCGCCGATCGGGTGGGCCTTGGCCTTGCCGCGCAGCTCCTGCCACTTGGCCTCGACCTTGGCGCGGGTGTCGCCGAGGTGGAAGACCCCGTCGTTCTCGGCGACCCAGTCCTGCCAGTCGTTCCACCGCATCTGGAAGGCGACGTCCTGGCCGAGGTTGGCCTCGTACCAGATGTTGTCCTGCGACGGGTCCACCACGCTGTCGACGACCATGCGGCGCACATGGGTCGGGAAGAGGGTCGCGTAGACCCCGCCGAGGTAGGTGCCGTAGGAGACGCCGAGGAAGTTCAGCCTCGCCTCGCCGAGGGCGGCGCGGATCACGTCGAGGTCGCGCGCGGAGTTCGGCGTGGTCATGTGCGGCAGCATTTCGCCGCTGCGCTCCTTGCACCCGTCCGCGTACTCGGCGGCGAGCTTGCGCTGGGCGCGCTTGTCGGCCTCGTCGTCGGGGACCGGGTCGGCCTTGGGAGCCTTGACGAACTCCTGCGGGTCGATGCAGGAGATGGGCGCGGAATGGCCGACACCGCGGGGGTCGAAGCCCACGAAGTCGTAGGCCTTGGAGGCGTTGACCCACAGCGGGCTCTTGGTGGTGACCCGGCGCGGGAAGCGCATGCCGGAACCGCCGGGGCCGCCCGGGTTGTAGACGAGCGCGCCCTGGCGCTCCTGCGGGGTCCCCGTGTTGCCGATCCGGTCGACGGCGATGTCGATGGTCTTGCCGTACGGCTTCGCGTAGTCGAGCGGGACCTTCACCCAGCCGCACTGGATGGGCTTCTCCAGGCCCCAGTCCTCGGGGCAGTCCTTCCAGGCGATGCCGGTACGGGCGGCGCGGGCGGCGGCGAGCTGCACGCCCAGCACCTCCGGCATCCTGAAGCCGGGGTCGGACGGGGCCGCCGCGGCCGGCGGGGCCAGCAGCAGGCTCGCCGCCAGCGTGCCGGTGATGAGTGTGGCGGCGCTCCCCAGCGCCGCGTTGCGTATCACGTGGTTGTTCCCCCTGCGTCAGATGCCGCCGTGGGCGGCCGGGTTGGTCGGGTTCGGTCGTCGGCGTGCAGGGGGATCTTGTCGTCTGAGCCGGACCCGGCGACAGAGCGGGAGCGACTTCTTTGCCAACCCGATAACCGGAAAGCCGTGTACCGCTGAGCGGTGTCCTGCGCTCTCTCCCTTTCCCCGGTTCATCGGTGGTAGGTACGGCGGGCCGCATCGAGCAGCTCGCGCAGCCGCAGGGCGTCCGGGGCCAGGACCGTCACGAGGACGGCCGGACCGGCCAGCGGCGTCACCGCTGCGAACTCCCCCAGCACCGCCGCCGGGGGCGGGTGCTCGGCGAAGACGGGGTCCACGACGAGCAGCTGGCCGAGCGCCCGGTGGCCGGCCAGGCCCGCCGGGCCGTCCCAGCCGCCGGGCGCACCGGGTCCGCAGGCGAGCTCCTGATCCAGGAGGGGACGGCCGCCACAGGTGACGGTGAGGCGGCTGCGCAGCAGGCCCGGGTCCTCTCCCCAACGTCCCAGCACCTGTTCCTCGCGCAGCAATAGGCGCGCCGTGGGAGCCGCGTGGACGCGTGTGCGCACCCGAAGATCGCTGCCGCGCACCGAGACCAGGGGCTCGGGAAGCCACCGCACCGAGGCCGCGTCCTCCAGGGTCAGGTCCACGTCGTACCGCGCGGGTGCCCCTCCCCGGCCGGGCAGCGCCAGGGTGGCCGCCGCCGAGGCCACGGCGAGGCTCGCCCCGGGCCCGGCGGTGGCCTCGACGGTGAGGTGGTCCCCGCCCAGCGGGGCGCTCATCGCACCGACCAGCATGACCCCGGCCTCGGCCGCCGGCCCGCGGGTGCGGCGCAGCGCGAGCGGCCCCTCCCCGGCGAGCAGCGGCAGGGCGGTCCCGCCCCGGCCGTCGGCCACGGCCCGGATGCGGGCGGTGGCCCGCAGGCCAGCCGGGGGCGCCGGGGGCGCCGCCGCGGCTTCGGTCGTGGCCGCGCCGGTCACCGTACGGACCAGGCGGTGATCCGTTCGCGCACCCAGGCGGCCACGGGGGCCACCCCGTCGGGGCCGCGCAGCGACTGGAAGGCGACGGGGAGTTCGCCGCGCTGCTCGGCGGCGTCGCGGGCCATCCGGTCGAGGTCGGAGCCGACGTGAGGGGCGAGGTCGGTCTTGTTGACGACGAGGAGGTCGGCGGTGGTGACGCCGGGGCCGCCCTTGCGGGGGATGTCGTCCCCGCCGGCCACGTCGATGACGAAGATCTGCGCGTCGACGAGTCCGCGGGAGAAGGTCGCGGTGAGGTTGTCCCCGCCGGACTCGACGAGGATCAGGTCGAGCGGGCCGCTCTCCCGGAAGGCCTCCTCCAGTTCCTCGACGGCCTCCAGGTTGGCGGAGATGTCGTCGCGGATGGCGGTGTGCGGGCAGGCGCCGGTTTCGACGGCGGTGATCCGCTCGGGCGGCAGGACGGCCTCGCGGAGCAGGAACTCGGCGTCCTCGCGCGTGTAGATGTCGTTGGTGACGACGGCCATGGAGAGCTCGGCGCGCAGGGCCCGGCACAGGGCGGCGACGGTGGCGGTCTTGCCCGAGCCGACGGGACCGCCGAGTCCGATGCGCAGGGCGCGCCGGGTGCCGTCGGGGCGTACGGGCGCGGCGCTGTGGGTGTGCCGGTGGGGGTAGGTCACGGCGTGGTCGAGGTGCATACGAGGTCTCCCTTGGGGGCGTTCAGGAGCGGAGGTTCGGGAAGCAGGGGCGGGAAGGAGGTTCGGGAGGGTTCAGGGGTGAGCGGGAGAGGGTCAGGGCCGAGCGGGAGAGGGTCAGGGCCGAGCGGGAGAGGGTCAGGAGGCGAACAGGCGTACCGGCCAGTCGGCATGCACCTGGGCCGAGATGTCCAGCAGCGGCGAGGAGGCCGCGGGAAGCGCCTGCGTGCCCTCGGATCGGGCGCGCCGTGCGGCCCGCTCCGCCTCGGCGGCGACGGCGTCGAGCTCGGGTGCGAGCCGGGCCAGGACCCCGCTCGCCTGGAAGGGGTCCAGGCCGAGCAGCCGCACGGTCGCGGTGGCGGGCCCGCCGACGCTCTCGTACGCCGCCACGTGGGCGGCGTCGAGCGGCCCGAGCCCGGCCGCCCGGGCGGTGATGCCGAGCACCACGGGCTGGTGGGCCCCGCGCGGGAACGCCGAGGCCAGCGCCTCCAGTTCCGCGTCGGGCCAGGTGGCCCGGGCGGCGCGCAGCAGCTGCCGTCCCAGTCGCCGGGCCGCGGTGCGCAGCGCCGGCGACGGGGTGCGGGCGTCGGCGGCCGCGTCGAGCTCGTCCGGGTCGAGCCCGAGGGCGGCGGCCGCGGCGAGCGCGGCGGCGGTGAGGCCGGACGTGTGCAGCCGGCCCCGGCAGAAGTCCTCCAGGGTGGCGGCGTCGTGGATCCGGCCCGCCTTGCAGGCGGCCTCGGCCCCGCCCGAGTGGGCGTGGCCCCCGGCGGGGAAGCGGCCGTCGGCGAGGACGAGCAGCGCGGCGCGGCTCATCGGGAGTCCCCTCTCGTCGCGATGCGCGCCATCAGAAGAGGAAGTACCGCTGGGCCATGGGCAGTTCCGTCGCGGGGGCCGGTTCCACGACCTCCCCGTCGATGCTGACCGTGAAGGTGTCGGCGTCGACCTCGACCCTCGGCATGGCGTCGTTGTTGCGCATGTCCGCCTTGGTCACCTTGCGGGTGCTCTCGATGGCCACGAACTTCTTGCCCAGTCCGAGCCGTTCGGGCAGTCCGTCGTCGAGCGCGGCCTGTGCGGTGAAGTTCAGCGAGTTGAGGCCGGGCGCGCGGCCGTGGCTGCCGAACATCGGCCGTGGCAGGACCGGCTGCGGGGTGGGGATGGAGGCGTTGGCGTCGCCCATCTGCGCGTAGGCGATCTGGCCGCCCTTGATGACGAGCTCGGGCTTGACCCCGAAGAAGGCGGGCTTCCACAGCACCAGGTCGGCGAGTTTGCCGGTCTCGACCGAGCCGATCTCGCGGGCGAGCCCCTGCGCCACCGCGGGGTTGATCGTGTACTTGGCGACGTAGCGGCGGGCCCGGTGGTTGTCGGCGGGTCCGTCGCCGGGCAGGGGGCCGCGCCGCTTCTTCATCACGTGGGCGGTCTGCCAGGTGCGCAGCACGACCTCGCCGACCCGGCCCATGGCCTGGGAGTCGGAGGAGATGATGGAGATGGCCCCGAGGTCGTGCAGGACGTCCTCGGCGGCGATGGTCGAGGGCCTGATCCGGGATTCGGCGAAGGCGAGGTCCTCGGGGACGGCCGGGTTGAGGTGGTGGCAGACCATCAGCATGTCGAGGTGCTCCTCGACGGTGTTGACGGTGTGCGGCCGGGTCGGGTTGGTGGAGCTGGGCAGGATGTTGGGCTCGGAGACGACGGTGATGATGTCGGGCGCGTGCCCGCCGCCGGCGCCTTCGGTGTGGTACGAGTGGATGGTCCGCCCGCCGATGGCGGCGAGGGTGTCGGCGACGAAGCCGGCCTCGTTGAGGGTGTCGGTGTGGATGGCGACCTGGGCGCCGGTCTCCTCGCAGACGCTCAGGCAGGCGTCGATGACGGCAGGGGTGGAGCCCCAGTCCTCGTGGATCTTGAACCCGAGGGCTCCGCCGCGCAGTTGGGAGTGCATGCCCTCGCGGGACATGGTGTTGCCCTTGCCGAGCAGGCCGATGTTGACCGGGGAGGCCTCCAGCGCCGCGAACATCCGGGCCAGGTGCCAGGGCCCGGGCGTGACGGTGGTGGCCTTGGTGCCTTCGGCCGGTCCGGTGCCGCCGCCGACCAGGGTGGTGATCCCGGAGGCGAGCGCCTCCTCGATGATCGTCGGGGAGATGAAGTGCACGTGGGCGTCGATGGCGCCGGCGGTGACGATCTTCCCGTTGCCCGCGATGATCTCGGTTTCGGGGCCGATGACCAGCGCGGGGTCGACCCCGTCCATGGTGTCGGGGTTGCCGGCCTTGCCGATGCCGCAGATCCGGCCGTCGCGGATGCCGAGGTCGGCCTTGACGATGCCCCAGTGGTCGAGGACGACGACCCCGGTGATCACGGTGTCCGGAGCGCCTTCGGCCCGGGTGGTGCGGGCCTGCCCCATGGACTCGCGGATCACCTTGCCGCCGCCGAAGACGGCCTCGTCGCCGGCCCGGCCGGGGCCGCCGCTGAGGTCCTGCTCGATCTCGACGAAGAGGTCGGTGTCGGCGAGCCGGATCCGGTCGCCGGCCGTCGGCCCGAAGAGGTCGGCGTACACCGGGCGGGAGATCTCAGCCATCGAGCGGCCCTCCGGTCTCCCCGCGCAGCCCGGGTACGGTGCGCAGTCCCCCCAGCGGCACGAGTTCCACCGCGACCGGGATGCCCGGCTCGAAGCGGACGGCCGTGCCGGCGGCGATGTTGAGGCGGAGCCCGCGGGCGGCGCAACGGTCGAAGTCGAGGCCGGGGTTGGCCTCGGCGAAGTGGTAGTGGGAGCCGACCTGGACGGGACGGTCGGCGGCGTTGAGCACGGTGAGGCGGGTGACGGGACGGCCCTCGTTGAGGAGTACCGGGCCGTCCCCGTAGGCGATCTCGCCGGGGATCATGGGAGTGGCACGCCCTTTCGGATTCAGACGATCGGGTCGTGGACGGTGACGAGTTTGGTGCCGTCGGGGAAGGTCGCCTCGACCTGGACGTCGTGGATCATCTCGGGGATCCCCTCCATGACCTCGTCGCGACCGAGGACGGTGCGGCCGGAGGCCATCAGCTCGGCCACGGTCCGGCCGTCGCGGGCGCCTTCGAGGATGTGCGACGTGATCAGCGCGACCGCTTCCGGATGGTTGAGGCGGACCCCGCGCGCCCTTCGCCTCCCGGCCACGTCCGCGGCCACGTGGATGAGCAGTCGCTCCTGCTCGTGCGGTGTCAGTTGCACTCGTATCACCAAGCTTCCGGGACAAGATCAACAACGTGCGGGGTGACCCTACCGTCCGTCAGCACTCCGTTGACCTGCACACATCCGAACCAAGCATGTCTTGCCCCACACAGGGAAAGGCTTTCCGTCCCGACCACCGCCGCTTTACCGGATCATGGGTGATCATTGGCGGTCGCACGTGGCCGCCACGCTAGGCGTCGTGGTTTTCCATCGCGTTAACCCAGGTTTCCGGCGGGTACCCGGTTCAACTCCGCCGGCTCCTGGGCGCGATGCCGTATACGGATCCGCACACGGATCCCCCACCGAGGAGAGTCATGTTCGTCAACCCCGTCCGGCACATCACCTTCGACGCCCTCGACCCCTACAGGATCGCCGAGTTCTGGTCCGCGGTGACCGGCTTCCCGATCCACCCCGACGACGTGGAGGGGGACGACGAGATCCTTCTGGAGCCGGGCCGGCCCGGTGTGCCCGGCCTCCTGTTCATCCGGGTTCCGGACGCCAAGTCCGTGAAGAACCGCGTCCACTTGGACATCCAGCCGCCCGCCGGCACCCGGGACGAGACCGTCGAGCGCCTGATCGGGCTCGGCGCGAAGATCGTGGACGACCGCCGCGCGGAGGACGGCGTCATGGGCTGGGTCGTGCTCGCCGACCCGGAGGGCAACGAGCTGTGCATCGAGCGCAGCGCCGTGGAACGCGGCCTGGTCTGAGTCCCGGGGTCAGCAGCCGGTGACGCTCCCGGCCGGAGCCCCCACCGCACAGGGCAGCGCGATCCACACCGTCTTGCCGCCGTCCTCGGTCGGGGTGACCGAGAGCCGGCCGCCCGCCTCCGCGGTGAGCCAGCGGATGATGACCATGCCCCGGCCGTTGTCCTGCTGGACGGCGGCCGGGAGGCGCCTGGGCCAGCGCGGGTAGCTGTCGGTCACCCCGACGCGCAGCCACTCCTGGCGCTCCAGCCGGATGTCGACGGTGAAGGTGGGCGACTGGCCGAAAGTGTGCTGTACGGCGTTGGTGGCGAGCTCCGAGACGATCAGCCGGACGCTGTCGGCGGTCTCGGCGTCATCGGGGAGTCCCCATTCGCCCAGCACCTCCGCCACGTAGCGTCGGGCGGCGACGACCGAGGCGGGATCGCTCGGCAGAGTGACGGATGCTTCCTGGTGGTCTGCCATGGCGACGGTCCCTTTCCCACCGGGGCGAAACGTCCCGGATCTGTGCTGGACGCCAGAGTGCCACCCATCGTGCCGCCGCATCTGCCGTTCCCCCAAGATATGCATATATCTGTCGCTCGATGCGGTGAACTCTGCTACGGAAGAGCGTATTTGGACGGCAGACTGGTGCGAGCTGTGCCGGTGGAAGGAGGCGGGTGTGCAGCACGGTCCCGCGGTGCGTCGGCGCAAGCTCGGCGAGGAACTGCGTGCCCTGCGTGACCGGTCCGGACTCACCAGTGGTGAGGCGGCCCGGATCATGGGATGGCACCAGTCGAAAATCAGCCGCATCGAGACAGGCCGCAGTGGCGTGAAACCGGAGGACATCCGGCTGCTCCTCGACGTCTACGGGGAGATCGTCAGCCCGGAGCAGCGCGCGCTGCTGGAGGCGCTGTCGGCCTCGGCGGCCGGCCCCGGAGCGGGCGGCGACACCGGGCGGGGCCGCCAGTGGTGGCACGACTACCGGGGGCTGCTGCCGCAGGAGTACCGGGACTTCATCAGTCTGGAGGCGGGCGCCCGGTCGGCCCGCACCGTGGAGCTGTCCGTGGTGCCGGGGCTGCTGCAGACCTCCGAGTACGCGCGGGCCGTGACCCGGGCCGCACTGGGCGGGCTGCCCGAGCCGAAGGTGGACGCGCTGGTCGAGGTACGGCTGGCACGGCAGTCGGTGCTGCGGGCCGATCCGCCGCTGGAGCTCAGCGCGGTCCTGGACGAGGCGGTGCTGCGCCGGCAGATCGGCGGGCCCGGGGTGATGGCGGAGCAGTTGCGGCACCTCGCGCAGGTGGCGCGGCTGCCCCAAGTGCGCCTGCAGGTCCTTCCGTTCAGTGTGGGGGGACATCTCGGCCTCACGGGGCCGTTCGTCATTTTCTCATTTCCGAACATCGCCGATCTGGATGTGGTGGTCCTCGACCATTTGACGAGTAGCCTCTATCTGGAGCGGAAGGAAGACCTTGAGGCGTACGGCGCCGCGTTCCGCACCATCCAGGCGCACGCCCTCCCGCCCCAGGACTCGTCGGATCTCATCAGCTCACTCGCTGACGACGCGTAAGGAGGCACCCCCGTGTCCGCAACCCCCTTATCCACCGGCGAACTTCTGACCAGCGCGCGGTGGCGGCGGAGCAGCCGCAGCACCGGAATGAACAACTGCGTGGAAGCCGCCGTCCTCGGCGGCGGCCTGCTGGCCGTCCGCGACTCCAAACGGACGGACGGCCCGGCCGTGCTCTTCACCGGGTCCGCCTGGGACGGCTTCCTCGCCTCGGTACGGGCGGACGCGCGCGCGTGACCCCGCCTACCGGTCCGTGGCTCCCGCGGGCGCGGTGGCAAGGATCGTCCCGACCGCCCGATCGATCTCCTCCCCCGTGAGATCGGCCCGGGCGGTCAGCCGCAGCCGGGAGATGCCGTCCGGCACCGACGGCGGACGGAAGCACCCCACGGACAGACCTGCCTCGCGGCAGTCGGCGGCCCAGCGCAGTGCCGCCGAAGCCGACGGGGCCCGCACCGACACCACGGCCGCGTCCGGCCGGGCCGCGGTCAGGCCGGACGCGGTGAGCCGCCCGTACAGCTGGGCGGCCACCTCGCGGGCGCGGTCCGCGCGCTCCGGTTCCCGCCGGAGCAGGCGCAGGCTCGCCAGCGCCGCGCCCGCGGCGGCCGGGGCCAGCCCTGTGTCGAAGATGAAGGTGCGCGCCGTGTTGACCAGGTGTCTGATCACCTTGGCCGGGCCGAGCACGGCTCCGCCCTGACTTCCCAGGGACTTCGAGAGGGTCAGCGTGGCGACCACGTACGGCGCGCCCGCCAGCCCGGCCGCGGCCGTCGCCCCGCGGCCGCCCTCGCCCAGGACGCCCAGCCCGTGGGCGTCGTCCACGAGCAGGACCGCGCCTTCGTCCCGGCAGACCGCGGCGTAGCCGGCGAGGGGGGCGGCATCCCCGTCCACCGAGAACACCGAGTCGCTGACCAGCAGCGCCCGGCCCTCGTGCGCGGCCAGCGCCTTGCGCGCGGCCTCCGGGTCGGAGTGCGGGACCACGGCGGTCTCGGCGCGCGAGAGCCGGCAGCCGTCGACGATCGAGGCGTGGTTCCCCGCGTCGGAGACGACCAGCGTGCCCCAGTCGCCGAGCGCCGTGACGGCGGCGAGGTTGGCCGCGTACCCGGAGGACAGGACGAGCGCGGCCTCGAAACCGCAGAAGGCGGCGAGCTCTCGTTCGAGCTCGGCGTGCAGCTCGGTCGTGCCCGTGACGAGACGGGAACCGGTGGCTCCGGCGCCCCAGCACTCGGCCGCCTCCCGTGCCCCGCGGATGGTCTCGGGGTGCCGGGACAGACCGAGGTAGTCGTTGCTCGCCAGGTCCAGCAGCGGCGACACCGGCGGGCGCGGGCGCAGCGTACGGACCAGTCCCGCCTGCTCCCGTGCGCGCTCCGCGGCATCGATCCAGGCGAAGACATCCACGGGGGCGGGGGTGTGCTGGGGCATGGGCGTGTCCTCGTGTTTTGTCGGCAGTCCACAGACCTGCCCGACCCTAGCCGCCGTGACTTGTGCGCCAGGTGTGGTGATACACACACACCCATCCGGCCATGTTGTGCGATCTCTCCTTGGCCGGGAGTGGTCGTGTGGGACAGGATCGGGTCCATGGACCTGCTGAACACCCTGGTGGACAAGGGGCTGCGGCGCGAGCTGCCGACCCGCGAAGAGGCGCTCGCCGTACTGGCGACTTCTGACGACGAACTGCTCGACGTGGTGGCCGCGGCCGGCAAGGTGCGCCGCCAGTGGTTCGGGCGTCGCGTCAAGCTGAACTACCTGGTCAACCTGAAGTCGGGGCTGTGCCCCGAGGACTGCTCGTACTGCTCCCAGCGCCTGGGGTCGAAGGCCGAGATCCTCAAGTACACCTGGCTGAAGCCGGAGGAGGCCTCCCAGGCCGCCGCCGCCGGTGTCGCGGGCGGCGCGAAGCGGGTCTGCCTGGTCGCGAGCGGCCGCGGGCCGACGGACCGGGACGTGGACCGGGTCGGCAAGACGATCGCGGCGATCAAGGAGCAGAACGAGGGCATCGAGGTCTGCGCGTGCCTCGGCCTGCTCTCCGACGGCCAGGCGGAGCGGCTGCGGGACGCGGGCGCGGACGCCTACAACCACAACCTCAACACCTCCGAGGCGACGTACGGGCAGATCACCAAGACCCACACCTACGCGGACCGCGTCGACACGGTGGAGAAGGCGCACGCCGCCGGCCTGTCCGCGTGTTCCGGTCTGATCGCCGGCATGGGCGAGAGCGACGAGGACCTCGTCGACGTCGTCTTCTCCCTGCGCGAGCTGGACGCGGACTCGGTCCCGGTCAACTTCCTGATCCCCTTCGAGGGCACCCCGCTGGCCAAGGAGTGGAACCTCACCCCGCAGCGCTGCCTGCGGATCCTGGCGATGGCACGCTTCGTCTGCCCCGACGTCGAGGTCCGGCTCGCGGGCGGGCGCGAGGTGCACCTGCGCTCGCTGCAGCCGCTGGCCCTGCACGTGGTCAACTCGATCTTCCTGGGCGACTACCTCACCAGTGAGGGCCAGGCCGGACAGGCGGACCTCGACATGATCGCGGACGCCGGATTCGAGGTGGAGGGCGCCGGCACGACGACCCTTCCCGCGCACCGCTCCGACGTGGCGGCCGCAGCTCCCTCCGGAGGCTGCGGTTCGAACGGCGGCGCTTCCCTCTGCGGTTCGGGCCCCTCCGCCGCCGACGACGCCCCGGCCGCCGCAGGCTGCGGCTCGGCGTGCGGCGGCTGCTCCGGGCACGGGCACGCGGAAGCAGCGACCGTCGCGGCCCAGGCCGTGCCCGGCGAGGTCCGGTCGGACCTGGTGGCGGTACGCCGTCGCGGCGCGGGAACGGACATCGCGCCCAATGCCTGACCGGCGACCGCCCCTGTCGTCCGGCGCCGAACTGCTCGCGCTGGACCGGCAGCACGTCTGGCACCCGTACGGTCCGATGCCCGGGCGGCAGGAGCCGCTGGTCATCTCCTCCGCCTCGGGGGTGCGGCTGCGGCTCGCCGACCCGTCCCAGGGCGAGGGCGGCCACGAGGAGCTGGTCGACGGCATGTCCTCCTGGTGGTCGGCGATCCACGGGTACAACCACCCGGTGCTCAACGAGGCCGCGACCGCCCAGTTGGGCCTGATGTCGCACGTGATGTTCGGCGGGCTCACCCATGAGCCCGCCGTCCGGCTCGCCGCGAAACTCGTCGAGATCACCCCGCCGGGGCTGGAACACGTCTTCCTCTGCGACTCGGGCTCGGTGTCCGTCGAGGTCGCCGTCAAGATGTGCCTGCAGTACTGGCGTTCGGTGGGACGGACCGGCAAGACCCGGCTGCTGACCTGGCGCGGCGGCTACCACGGGGACACCTGGCAGCCGATGGCCGTCTGCGACCCCGAGGGCGGCATGCACGAGCTGTGGCAGGGTCACCTGCCGCGGCAGGTCTTCGCGGACGCGCCGCCCGGTGGTTTCGACGCGCCCGTGGACCCGGCGTACGCCGACCACCTGCGGTCTCTGATCGCCGCGCACGCGGACGAGCTGGCCGCCGTCATCGTGGAGCCGGTGGTACAGGGTGCGGGCGGCATGCGCTTCCACAACCCGGCTTATCTCCGGGTCCTGCGCGACCTGTGCGACGAGTACGGCGTCCTTCTCATCCTGGACGAGATCGCCACGGGCTTCGGCCGTACGGGTGCGCTCTTCGCGGCCGGCCACGCGGGGATCACCCCGGACGTGATGTGCCTGGGCAAGTCGCTGACCGGCGGTTACCTCACGCTGGCGGCGACGCTGTGCACGGAGCGGGTGGCGGACGGGATCTCCCGGGGCGAGGTCCCGGTGCTCGCCCACGGGCCGACCTTCATGGGCAACCCACTGGCCACGGCCGTGGCGCTGGCCTCCGTCGAGCTGCTGCTCGGCCAGGACTGGGCGGCCGAGGTCAAACGGATCGAGGCGGGGCTGCGCGAAGGCCTGGCGGCCGCGGCCGCGATCCCGGGCGTGCGGGACGTACGCGTGCTCGGCGCGATCGGCGTGGTCCAGCTGGACCACGACGTCGACGTGGTGGCCGCCACCCGTGCGGCGGTGCGCGAGGGCGTGTGGCTGCGCCCGTTCCGCGACCTGATCTATGTGATGCCGCCGTTCGTCACCGGCGATGCAGACGTGACCCGTATCTGCCGTGCGGTGTGTGCGGCGGCGCAGGAAGGCTGACATGTCCGTGTTGATGGTGTCCGGGACGGGCACGGAGATCGGCAAGACGGTCGTCACGTCGGCGATCGCGGCCGCCGCGGTGACGGCCGGCCGCTCGGTGGCGGTACTCAAGCCCGCCCAGACGGGTGTCGGCCCGCAGGAGCGGGGGGACGCCGCGGAAGCGGTCCGCCTGGCCGGATCCTCCGTCACGGCGGTGGAACTGGCCCGCTATCCGGAGCCCTTGGCCCCGGACACGGCGGCCCGCCGCGCGGGGCTGCCCACGCTCGCCCCGGCGGACATCGCGGAGGCCGCCCGGCGGTTGTCCGAGGACCACGACCTGGTACTGGTGGAGGGCGCGGGCGGCCTGCTCGTCCGCTTCGACGAGGCGGGCCACACCCTGGCCGACGCGGCCCGCCTCCTGAACGCCCCGACCCTGGTCGTCGCCCCGGCGGGCCTCGGCACCCTCAACTCCACCACCCTCACGGCGGAGGCCCTGCGGGCACGGGACCTGACGTCGCTGGGCGTGGTGATCGGCAGCTGGCCGGGGACCCCGGACCTGGCGGCCCGCTGCAACCTGGCGGACCTCACGAAGTCCTCGGGCCTCCCCCTCGTGGGCGCGGTCCCCGAAGGCTCCGGCGCCCTCCCCCCGGACCTGTTCCGCACCGCCGCCCCCTCCTGGCTGGCCCCGTCCCTGTCGGGCACCTGGTCGGTGGACTCCTTCCAAGCCACCTGGGCCCCACCGGCCTTCGCCCTGCAGAGCTGAGCTCGGCCACCGTGAACCGAAGACGGCGGAAGAAGCTGTCGAGGCAACGGGTCGACGCCGCGGTGTTCGGACGTACCGCCCGTGTCAGGGCGCTGCTGCGCGCCGGCGCCCACCCCGATGGGGCCGACTCCGAAGGCACCACTCCTCTGTACGCGGCATCCGTCCAGGGGTCCCTGGGCGCCGTCCGCTGCCTCCTGGCGGCCGGCGCCTCCCCAGACAGGGAAAGCGGACACGGCGCTGAGGGCACGCCGCTGTGCGCGGCGGCCGACTGGGGCACATCGAAACGGTGCGCGCGCTCCTCGCCCACGGCGCGGACCCGAATCTGCCCGAGGATCGGGGCACGGGCCTCACCCCCCTCGCCTGGGCGTTGAGAGGCCCCCACCCGGAGACGGCCGAAGCCCTCCTGACCGCAGGAGCCCTCCCCCACCTCTGCTGCCCCGCCGGCGCTTGAGACGCGGGGCCCGGCCCGGAGCCCCCGACCTCCCTTCGGTGCCGCCCCGTCCGGGCTGCAGGCCTGTCCGGCCCCCGCACCCGCTCAGCCTCGCCGCACCCGCTCAACCCCATCGCACCCACCCGCCCTCCGCGGCCCCGCCGGCGCTTGAGGCGCGGGGCCCGGTGCGAAGCCCCGGTATTGCACCCCCGCCGCGGGCCGCGCGGCCCTGCCACAGGGATGACACGCCAGGCACAGGGCACGCTGAGGTACGGGAACGTCCGCCCCCCGGGAGGTCCGTCATGCCACTGCGCCGCCGCCCCACCGCCCCGCCCCGCGACGCCGTCCACCACCCCGTCTTCGCCCGCTTCTACGCCCGCGCAGGCACCGCCGCCGAGACCCGCGCCGGCATCGCCCCCCTCCGCCGCGAGCTGCTGCACGGCATCTCCGGCCGCGTCATCGAGATCGGCGCCGGCAACGGCCTGAACTTCCCGCACTACCCCCGCGCCGTCTCCGAAGTGGTCGCCGTCGAACCGGAGCGCACCCTCCGCCGCCTCGCGGCCTCCGCAGCCCTCCGCTGCGACGTCCCCGTCGACGTCGTACCCGGCGCCGCCGAGGCCCTGCCCGTCAAGAGCGAGGCCTTCGACGCGGCCGTCGCCTCGCTGGTGCTGTGCACCGTACGGGACCTGCCCCGCTCCCTCGCCGAACTGCACCGCGTGCTCCGGCCCGACGCCGAGCTGCGCTTCTTCGAACACGGCCGCGCGCCAGGCCCCCGTATGGCCGCCGTCCAGCGCACCCTGGACCGGACCGTCTGGCCGCACCTCTTCGGCGGCTGTCACACCGCCCGCGACCCGCTCGCCGCCATCGAGGCCGCCGGTTTCCGGATCGTCTCGCAGCGCCGCCTGCGGATTCCGGAGCGCGGCCCGGCCCTCCCCACTTCCTACTGCGTCATCGGGTCGGCCCGCCGCGTGGCGTGACCCGGCGCATCCCCTGCTGCTGGGGCCGTCACCCACCGCATCCCACACCTGATGCGCCCGTTGGTTGCGGTCCAGCACCCCCGCGTCCCCGCGTCCCCGCGCCGCCCGCCGAGCGCCGAGCGCCGAGCGCCGAGCGCCACGCAACCGCCCTCGGCGGCGGCCGGCGGCGTGGCACCCATCCCCTTACGCCAAAGGAATGATCCGCTCTCTTTGCCCGTCCTTTACCCTGGGTGCACAGTGCCCTCTCGAGTGAAAGGTGTGAGCCTCCGCCCATGGGCGAGCCCCCCGGTCGACGACATACCCGTGCGCGACATCGCGCGGTCACCCTCCTCCTGGCCGATCATGGGACGGAGGTGATCGACCGATGACCGAAGTGCTCCTCCTCGTCGTGGCACTGCTGCTCTGCGTTGCCTGCGGGGCCTTCGTCGCGGCCGAGTTCTCACTGACGACCGTCGAGCGCAGCGAACTCGAGCGAGCCGTCGAGCGGGGCGAGCGCGGCGCCGACAGCGCCCTGGCCGCCGTCCGCACCCTGACGTTCCAGCTCTCCGGCGCCCAGCTCGGCATCACCGTGACCGGCCTGGTCATCGGCATGATCTCCAAGCCGTCGATCGCCGCCCTGCTCCAGGGACCGTTCCAGGCCATGGGTCTGTCCGCCGAGACCGCCTCCTCCGCCGCCCTGGTGCTCGGCACCGCGGTGTCGACCGTCGTCCTGATGGTCGTCGGCGAGCTGGTGCCCAAGAACTGGGCCATCTCCTCCCCGCTGCCGATCGCCAAGCGGGTGGCGACCATGCAGCGGGTCTTCAGCCGGGCCTTCAAGCCCCTGATCAGCCACCTCAACACCACCGCGAACCACCTGGTGCGCCGCTTCGGCATGGAGCCGACCGAGGAGCTGGCCTCGGCGCGCACCCCGCAGGAGCTGGTCGCCCTGGCGCGGCACTCCGCGAAGGCCGGCGCCCTGGAGAAGGACACCGCCGAGCTGTTCGTGCGGACCCTGAACCTGGCCGACCTGACCGCGGAGAACGTCATGACCCCGCGTGTCCAGGTCACCGCCCTCGACGTGCAGACCACCGCCGAGGACGTGGCGAACGCGACGCTGGCCACCGGCCTGTCCCGTTTCCCCGTCTACCGGGGGAGCCTCGACACCATCGTCGGCACCGTCCACATCAAGGACGTGCTGGCGCTGCCCGCCGAGGAGCGCCGCCGCCGGCCCGTGTCGCAGCTGCTGCGCGAGCCGCTCCTCGTACCGGAGTCGCTGACCGTGGACCGGCTGCTGGACCGGCTGTCCGGTAAGCAGACGATGGCCGTGATCATCGACGAGTACGGCGGCACGGCCGGTGTGGCCACGCTGGAGGACATCGTCGAGGAGGTCGTCGGCGAGGTCCGCGACGAGCACGACCCACACGAGACCCCGGACCTGGCCCCGGCCGGTACGGACGCCTCTGGACGGCTGCTCTACTCCGCCGACGGCGCGGCGCGCACCGACCAGCTGCGGCGGATCGGCCTGCGGGTGCCGGACGGGCCGTACGAGACCCTGGCCGGCCTGATAGCGACCGAGCTGGGCCGCATCCCGTCCGTGGGCGACAGCATGGAGCTGGACGGCTGGAGGCTGGACGTGATGGACGCCGTCGGGCGACGGGCCGCGCGGGTGCTGCTGCACGCCCCGGCCGAGCCCGCCGACGGAACGGAGAGGGCCCGATGACCGCGATCCAGCTGCTGATCGGCCTGTTGACCCTGATCGTCAACGCCTTCTTCGTCGGCGCGGAGTTCGCGCTGATCTCGGTCCGGCGCAGCCAGATCGAGCCGTACGCCGAGCAGGGCGACCGGCGGGCCCGCGCCGTCCTGTGGGGGCTTGAGCACGTGTCGGCGCTGATGGCGGCGGCCCAGCTGGGCATCACGCTGTGCACCCTGGTGCTGGGCATCGTGGCCGAGCCGGCCATCGCCCATCTGCTGACCCCGCTGCTCGACCTGGTCGGGGTACCGCACGGGGTGACGCACGCGATCTCCTTCGTGGTGGCGCTGGCGCTGGCGACCTACCTGCACATGCTCTTCGGCGAAATGCTGCCGAAGAACGTGGCGCTGTCCGAGCCGGTGAGCACCGCGCTGCTGCTGGGGCCTCCGCTGGTGACCCTCACGCGGGCCCTCCGCCCGGTGATCTTCGCGATCAACGCGTTCGCCAACGCCCTGCTGCGCCTGCTGCGTGTGGAGGTGAAGGACGAGGTCTCGGCGACCTTCTCGGACGACGAGCTGGCGCGCATGGTCAAGGACTCCAGTGACGCGGGGCTGCTCGACGACCGGGCGAGCGAGCGCCTGCACGACGCCCTGGAACTCGGCCGACGGCCCGTGACCGATGTGGTGCTGCCGGCAGACCGGGTGGTCCCCGCCCGCGAGGGCATCACCCCGGCCGGGCTGGAGCGGCTGTCGGCGGAGTCCGGGTACTCACGCTTCCCGATGGTCGACGCGCAGCACAGGATCCTCGGCTACCTGCACGTGAAGGACGCCCTGGACGCGGCCGGGGAGGCCCGTGACGAGCCGTTCCCGCCGACGTCGCTGCGGCCGATCGCGCAGGTGCGGGCGGAGACCCCGCTGGACGACGTGCTGACCGCCATGCGGCGCAGCCGTACGCACCTGGCGGCGGTCCTCGGCAAGGACGGCGCCATGACGGGGCTGGTGACGATGGAGGACGTACTGCGGGAGCTGTTCGGCCGGCCGACCTCCGCGTGATCCGTCCGACGTGGGGTCCCCGGCCCCGGTCCTGCGGCGCCGGGGTACCGCGCGGTAACATCACTCCGCCATGGAGATGAATGCCTCTTACACCAGTTTCGTCGCGGTCGGCGACTCCTTCACCGAGGGCATGTCCGACCTGCTCCCCGACGGCTCCTACCGCGGCTGGGCCGATCTGCTCGCCGCCCGCCTCGCGGCGCGCGAGCCGGGCTTCCGCTACGCGAACCTCGCGGTCCGCGGGAAGCTGATCCGGCAGATCGCCGAGGACCAGGCGCCTGTGGCGGCGGCGATGGGCGCCGACGTGGTGACCCTGGTGGGCGGGCTGAACGACACCCTGCGCCCCAAGGTGGACATGGGCCGGGTCCGGGACCATCTGGAGTCGGCGGTGGAACTCCTCGCACCCTCCTGCAAGCGCCTCGTCCTGATGCGCTCCCCCGGACGCAACGGGCCGGTCATGGAACGCTTCCGGCCTCGCATGGAGGAGCTCTTCCTCACCATCGGGGAGCTCGCCGCCCGGCACGGCGCTGTGGTGGTGGACCTGTACGGCGCCCCCGCCCTCGCGGACCCGCGGATGTGGGACGTGGACCGGCTCCACCTGACGGCCGAGGGCCACCGCCGGGTGGCGGAGGCCGTCTGGCAGGCCCTCGGGCTGCCCGCCGAGCAGGACTGGCGCACGGCACTGCCCGACGCCGCGCCCCCCGGCTGGACCGTGCGCCGCGCCCAGGACCTGAGCTTCGCCCGGCAGCACCTGATCCCCTGGATCGGCCGCCGCCTGACGGGCCGCTCCTCCGGAGACGGCCGCCCGGCCAAGCGCCCGGAGCTGCTGCCCTACGGGGACGCGCCGGTCTCGTAGCAAGCCACAATCCCGAGTGGTGGCCCTACCTGCGTAAACACACAGCGGCGGCCCAAGTAGAATCCCTCTACGTGACTGCCAAGCCCCGCATCCCCAATGTCCTGGCCGGCCGCTACGCCTCTGCGGAGCTCGCCGTCCTGTGGTCCCCCGAGTACAAGGTGACGCTGGAGCGGCGGCTGTGGCTCGCCGTGCTGCGCGCCCAGAAGGACCTCGGTATCGAGGTCCCGGACGCGGCCCTCGCCGACTACGAGCGCGTCCTGGAGACCGTCGACCTCGCCTCCATCGCCGAGCGCGAGAAGGTCACCCGGCACGACGTGAAGGCCCGCATCGAGGAGTTCAACGCCCTCGCCGGTCACGAGCACGTCCACAAGGGCATGACCTCCCGTGACCTCACCGAGAACGTCGAGCAGCTGCAGATCCGGCTTTCGCTGGAGCTGGCCCGGGACCGCACGGTCGCCGTCCTCGCCCGCCTCGGCAAGCTGGCCGGCGAGCACGCCGAGCTGGTCATGGCCGGCCGCTCCCACAACGTCGCCGCGCAGGCGACCACCCTGGGCAAGCGGTTCGCGACGGCAGCCGACGAACTGCTGGTGGCCTTCGACCGCCTGGAGGACCTGCTCGGCCGCTACCCGCTGCGCGGGATCAAGGGCCCGGTCGGCACCGCTCAGGACATGCTCGACCTGCTCGGCGGCGACGCCGCCAAGCTCGCCGACCTGGAGCAGCGGATCGCCGCGCACCTCGGCTTCGCCCAGGCCTTCACCTCGGTCGGCCAGGTCTATCCGCGCTCGCTCGACTACGACGTGGTCACCGCGCTGGTGCAGCTGGCCGCCGCCCCCTCGTCGATCGCGAAGACGATCCGCCTGATGGCCGGCCACGAGCTGGTCACCGAGGGCTTCAAGCCCGGCCAGGTCGGCTCCTCCGCGATGCCGCACAAGATGAACACCCGCTCCTGCGAGCGCGTGAACGGCCTGATGGTCATCCTGCGCGGCTACGCCTCGATGACCGGTGAGCTGGCCGGGGACCAGTGGAACGAGGGCGACGTCTCCTGCTCCGTGGTCCGTCGCGTGGCCCTGCCGGACGCGTTCTTCGCCTTCGACGGCCTGCTGGAGACCTTCCTGACGGTCCTCGACGAGTTCGGCGCCTTCCCGGCCGTCGTCGCCCGCGAGCTGGACCGCTACCTTCCCTTCCTCGCCACCACCAAGGTCCTGATGGGCGCGGTGCGGGCCGGAGTCGGCCGCGAGGCCGCCCACGAGGTCATCAAGGAGCACGCGGTGGCCGCCGCCCTGGCCATGCGCGAGCAGGGCGCCGAGCGCAACGAACTGCTGGACAAGCTGGCCGCCGACGAGCGGATGCCGCTGGACCGGGCCCGGCTCGACGCCCTGATGGCCGACAAGCTGTCCTTCACCGGCGCCGCGGGTGACCAGGTCGCGGCGGTGGTCTCGCGCATCGAGGCGATCGCCAAGCAGCACCCGGAGGCCGCCGGGTACGCGCCGGGGTCGATCCTCTGACCCCCGACGAGCTGAACGCCGCCCGCGACCGCGTCCTCCCGGACGTGGTCGCGGGCGGTCTGCGTGTGCTCTTCTGCGGCATCAATCCCGGTCTCCTCTCCGCGGCGACCGGCCACCACTTCGCCCGCCCCGGCAACCGGTTCTGGCCCGTCCTGCATCTGTCGGGCTTCACCCCGCGCCGACTGGCCCCCGCGGAGCAGGAGGAGCTGCTGACGTACCGTCTCGGCATCACCAACGTCGTGCCCCGCGCCACGGCCCGCGCCGACGAGCTGAGCGCCGAGGAGTTCCGCGAGGGCGGCCGCCTCCTGACGGCCAAGGTGGAACTTCTGCGCCCCCAGTGGCTGGCGGTGGTCGGAGTCACGGCGTACCGCACCGCCTTCGGTGAACGCAGAGCCCAGATCGGCCCCCAGGAGCGCACCATCGGCTCCACCCGCATCTGGGCCCTCCCCAACCCCAGCGGCCTCAACGCCCACTGGACCGCCGAATCCATGGCCCAGGAATACGCCCGCCTCCGCACGGCCGCCGAGTCCCCCGAGCCCGGGGCCCCTGGAGACGGAATCCCGCACAGCTGGGGAAGCGGGCCAAGGCGGCCGGGGCTTTGATCCGCACGGGGCGGCCGGGGCGCTTCTCAGGTCCGGGGGACGACCCAGGCGTCCTGTCGGCAAGCATGTCGTGCGTTGTGGGTGATCCGCCGGAGCGGCGACAGCGCGCACCCGGCCATCACGTACCCCGCGACGATCGACAGGAATCCGAGGGCCACCACGGCGAGCAGGGTGGACGGCATCAGCGAGTCCTGGGGCTGCTGCCGCTGGCCGGTTACGCAGGAGCTCGGCCCGCGCTCGGCCGACCGCGGCTCGAGACCGGGCCCCGGCTCCGCACAGCCGGCGGGCGTCAGCCCAGCCGAGGCTTCCGGCCTCAGTTCGACGACCGGCTCGTTGCCCCTGCTCACGGCCTGCACCGCGAGCAAGGAGACAACGGCGAGCAGCGCCGTCCCGGCCAGCATGAACACCCCGCCGTAGAGGCAGGTGAGCCGCAACCGCGTCACGGAACGCCGCCGCGGCGAAGGCCGCTCGTGGAGGAGCAACCCGACGGCCGCCCCCGCACCACGGCCGGATTGCGCGGCCGCCGACGTGACGCGCTTCGCGCGCTCACCGTCGTCGCCGCCTGGGACGCGGATCGGCACCAACACTTCCTCCCTCGAGACGACAGCCCCCCACTCTCCCCCGACCACCCCTAAGCGGCGCGTCAACACAGATCACCGACCCCGTGCAGGGGGCCGCCGCCGGCCTCGTGTGCGGCTGGATTCTCGAGCCTCCGGCCTCCGGCCTCCTGCTCGGCTTCGTGCCGACCGTGCTGCCCCTCCTCGCGCGGCCCCAGACCCCCAGGTGCGCCCAGAATCTGATCCGAGAGCGCTCGGCGTGATCCGAAGGACGGGCTCAGGGCGGGTCGATGACCGTGACCCCTGCCATCAGCAGGTAGGGGTCCCCCTCGTCGTTCCACTGCGCCACATAGGCCACCAGCCAGTGGTCGCCGGCCCGCCACAGGTGCACGTGGTCGGTGCTGCCGCTCAGCTCGTCCCACGGTGCTGGTATGTCCTCCCCGGCGATTCCGCGGACCCGCAGCGTTCCCAGGCTGAAGATCTGCGGGTCCCCCCACCGGTCGGTCACGGCCTGGGTGAACGCCCCGTACTCGGCGCTGATCTGGTCGGCCGCATCGATGCGGCCCGAACCGTCGTCATCCCAGAAGTCCCGCGTCCGGGCCAGCCGGACCAGATGAAAACCCGGACCGCTGCTGCTGCCGACGGTCCGGACCGGCTCGGACGGGAATTCCTTCGTCCGGAGCCGGTCGATCGTGTCGAGGTGCTCTGCCGTGGTCATACCGTCAGTATCCCGAGGAGCACTGACAACTGGCCTGCCGTCATGCGTCCCGGCGGCGCACCGTCAGCCAGCCGCCGAACACTGCGGCCCCCGCCCACAGCGCCATCACTCCCAGGCCGGTCCACGGACCGAGACCGCCCTGCGTCTGCGCGTGCAGCACCACCTGCCCGGCGCGGTCCGGAAGGTACTGGGCCACTCCTCCGGCAGCCTCGCCGACGATGAAGGAGACCATCAGGACGAAGGGTATGAGCAGACTGAGCACGGCCGTTCCGCTCCGCAGCACGGCGCACAGTCCAGCCGCGAACAGGGCCATCAGCGTGAGGTAGAGCCCGCTGCCGACGATGGCCCGGTAAGTGCCCGGGTCACCGAGCTCAAGGGCGAACGGGCCCATGAACGCCTGTCCCGCGAAGAAGGTGACCAGGCCGGTGATCTGCCCCATCAGCAGGGCGAGTCCGCCCACCGTCGCGATCTTCGACAGGTAGAACCGGGTGCGGTTCGGCACCGCGGCCAGCGAGGTCCGCAGAGCGCCGTTGTGGAATTCGGAGGACAGCGCACCGGCACCGAAGACCATGGCGGCGATCTGACCGAAGTTGAGTCCGTAGTAGGCCGCGAAGAGCGGATCGTCACCCATGCTGCCGGCCTCGGCCTGGCCTATCGCCGCAGCCGTCAGCGCCTGGATGCCCGCGGTGGCGACAAGGATGGCTATGAGCGCCCCGAAGGTGCCCCGCAGGGAACGGATCTTGATCCACTCCGAATGCAGGACGGGGACGGTGGGCAGAGCGGCGTGCATGGCGGCCTCCTGTAGGTCGAAGAAGTCAGTGGGTTGCGGTGAACTGCGCGTGTTCGGCGGTGAGATCGAGGTAGGCCTTTTCCAGGGAGGCGCGTTCGTCGGAGAGTTCCAGCAGGGGGACGCCCTCATGGGCGGCCAGGCCGCCGAGCCGCTCGGCCCGTATGCCCTCGACGGTCCACCGCCCGTCGTCGGCGCTCACCAACTCGAAGCCTTCCCGGGCCAGGGCGGCCCTCAGCCGGACGGGGTCGGAGGTGCGCAGGCTCACCCTCCGGGCGCTGCGGGCGTCGATGAACTCCTCCATCGACGTGTCGGCCAGCAGCCTGCCGTTGCCGAGCACGACGAGGTGGTCGGCGAGCGCCGAGGTCTCCGTCATCAGGTGGCTGGAGACCAGCACCGTGCGGCCCTCGGCGGCGAGTCCGCGCATCAGCTCGCGGATCCAGATGATGCCCTCGGGGTCGAGGCCGTTGGTCGGCTCGTCCAGCAGGAGCACGCCGGGATCGCCCAGCAGTGCGGCGGCTATGCCGAGACGCTGGCGCATGCCGAGCGAGAAGGACTTGATGCGCCGCCTGGCCACGGAGGCTATGCCGGCCTGCTCCAGGACCTCGTCGACCCGGCGCACCGGAATGCGGCCCGAGGCGGCGAGGAGGCAGAGGTGGTCCCGGGCGGTGCGCCCGCCGTGAGCCGACTGGGCGTCCAGCAGGGCGCCGACCCGGTGCAGTGGGTCCCGGAGGTCCAGATAGCGCACGCCGCCGATGGTGGCCGTGCCGGAGGTGGGCCGGTCCAGGCCGAGCAGGAGGCGCATGGTGGTGGATTTCCCGGCGCCGTTGGGGCCCAGGAATCCGGTGACCCGCCCGGGTAGGACATCGAAGGTGAGGCCGTCCACCGCACGGTGGGTGCCGTACTGCTTGGTGAGTTCTCGGATCTCGATGCTGTTCATGGCTCAAGACTCGCCGCCGGCCCCACCCCTCTCCCTCCCCCATGCGAGGGTGCCGTCTCCCCCACGTGGGGGAGACGGCCCCGAGCCGCCTGATGCCACGATGAGTGCATGTACCGACTGCTCCGCGCCCCGCTCCAACCAGTGACCTATTCACGCTGGTTGCACCTCTGTGTGCCCATCCTGCTGCTGGCGCTCTGGATGTTCATAGAGCCCGAGGCGATGTGGGTTCCGCTGCTCATCGTCATACCGGTGGGCCTGGTGCCCTGGGTGCGGCTGGCCGAGGGGCTGCAGGCGCGGTTCCTGCTCACCCCGCACGACTGGGACCGCGCGGAGAGCACCATCAGCGCGGTCCCCTCCGCAGGATGGAGCGACCGGTGGCGGACCCTGCTGTGGCTCGAGGTGCGGCTCGTCTTCACCGGGGCCGCCTGGGTCCCGACCGTGTGGCTCCCGACCATGACGGTCGAACTGGTCGCGATCGCGCTCGGGCATCCGCTGGAAGGCGATCCCATGCTGCCCTTCGTGCCCCCGCGATGGGCCGCCACGCTGCTCGTGCCGGTGCCACCGATCCTGCTCATCGCCATAGTGATCGTGCTCGGGCAGCTGATCACCGCGATCGCCCAGCGGTTGCTGGGGCCTTCGGCGGCCGAGCGGCTCACCGCGCTGGAGGCGCGGACCGAACAGCTGCTGGAGCGGACCCGGATCGCGCGGGAGTTGCACGATTCCATCGGGCACGCGCTGACGGTGGCGGTGGTGCAGGCCGGGGCCGCCCGGGCCGCCGGCGATCCGGAGTTCACCGACCGGGCGCTGTGCGCGATCGAGGAGACGGGGCGGGCCGCGCTGGAGGATCTGGAACGGGTACTGGGCGTGCTGCGGGAGTCCAAACAGCCGCCGTCGCAGCGGCCGACGCTGGTGGAGGCGGACCGGCTCCTGGAGTCCGCCCGCGCCTCCGGCTCCGCCGTGGACGCACAACTGACCGGCGCTCTGGAGACGTTGCCGGGTGCGGTGACCCGGGAGGGGTACCGGATCCTGCAGGAGGCGCTGACCAATGTGCTGCGCCACTGCGGCCCCGTACCGGTCCGGGTGCGGGTGGAGATGACCGCGGGCCGGCTGGATCTGGAGGTGACGAACCCGCTGCCGGAGCGTCCTGGCGTCACACTCGGGGGCGGCAGCGGGCTGCGCGGGATACGGGAGCGGGCCGCGCTGCTCGGCGGGGACGCGGAGACCGGACCGTACGAGGGCGGCTGGAGAGTGCACGCACGGCTTCCGCTGGAGCGAATACGCTGACCGGATGCCCGTTACCGTACTGCTCGTCGACGATGAACCCCTGGTGCGCGCGGGGTTGCGCGCCGTCCTGGATGCCCAGCCCGACATCGAAGTGGTGGGCGAGGCAGCCGACGGTGCCTCCGTGATCCCGCTCGTAAGGCAGTTGCGGCCGGACGTGGTGGCGATGGACGTGCGGATGCCGCTCCTCGACGGGATCGAGGCGACCCGCGCGGTCCTGCGGACCGTGGACTCCCCGCCGAAGATCCTCGTCGTGACCACCTTCGAGAACGACGAGTACGTCTACCAGGCGCTGCGGGCCGGGGCGGACGGGTTCCTGCTGAAGCGGGCCCGGCCCTCGGAGATCGTGCACGCGGTACGGCTCGTGGCGGAGGGCGACACGTTGCTCTTCCCGGCGGCCGTGCGGGCCCTGGCCGCGGAGTACGGGAACCGGCAGGCCCGGACGGTCCTGGAACAGGCCGCCCTGACCGAGCGGGAGGAGGCGGTCCTGCGGCTCATGGCGCGGGGGCTCACCAACGTGGAGATCGCGGCCGAGCTGATCATCGGCACCGAGACGGTCAAGTCCCACGTCAGTGCGATCCTCGCCAAGCTGGGGGCGCGGGACCGCACCCAGGCGGTGATCATGGCGTACGAGTCGGGCTTCGTCTCCCCGGCCTGAGGGGTGTCGGGGCGGATCCAAGCCCGTTCGCCGGAGGCCCCTCAGGGAAGGGGTGATTGCGGACGTTGGGGGGCTGCTTCTCGCCGCGGCACCGGGCGGGCAGTACGATCCGGCTGACAGGCTCGCTAGCTGGGAGGACACACGTTGGGGCAGCTGACCGGCGGGGACCCCTCCCTGCTCCGGCGGATCAACTCCGCCGTGGTGCTCCGGGCCCTGCGCTCGGCCGGATCGCCGACCCTCACCGATCTCACGCGGCTGACCGGGCTCTCCCGGCCGACCGTCGAAGGGGTCGTGGAGGGGCTGATGGCGACCGGGCTCGTGGTCGAGGCCGATGCCGAGGAAGGCGCTCGGCGCCAGGGTCGTCCGGCCAGGCGGTTCCGATTCCGGGCCGAAGCCGGACATCTGCTCGGCATCGAGATCGGTTCGCACCGGATCGCGGTGCTGCTGTCCGGACTGGACGGCCGCGTCATCGGCGCCGGCACCAAGGAGGTCGCGGAGGCCGCGCCCGCCGACGAGCGGCTGGAGCGGGTGAGGGCGGCCGTCGCCGACCTGCTGCGCCGCGCCGGCGTGCCTCGGGACTCCCTGCGGGCGGTCGGGGTCGCCAGCCCCGGGATCGTGGAGGCGGACGGCACGGTCCGCCTCGGCACCGCACTGCCCGGCTGGACCGGGCTGCCGCTCGGGGAACGGCTGCAGCGCTCGTTCCGCTGCCCGGTGCAGGTGGAGAACGACGCCAATGCGGCGGCGGTCGCCGAGCACTGGAAGGGTGCCGCGCGGGACACCGGCGACATGGTGTTCGTGATGGCGGGGCTCAGTCCCGGCGCCGGTTCGCTGATCGGCGGCCGGCTGCACCGGGGCTTCGGCGGGGCGGCCGGTGAGATCGGCGCCCTGCACCTGCTGGGGCGGGAGGTCACGCCCGAGCGGCTGCTGTCGACCACCGGTGAGCCTCTGCACCCGCTGGACGAGGCTGCCGTCGCCGAGGTCTTCGCGATGGCCAAACGGGGCGACGAGCGGGCGGTGGCCGCCGTGGAACGGTTCCTGCAACGGCTGGTGCACGACGTGGCGGCGCTGGTCCTGGCGATGGACCCGGAGCTCGTGGTCGTCGGCGGCTGGGCGGCCGGCCTGGACGGGGTCCTGGAACCCCTCCGCCGGGAGTTGGAGCGCTATTGCCTGCGCCCGCCGCGGGTGACCCTGTCCCTGCTCGGCGAGGCCGCGGTGGCCACCGGCGCCCTGCGGCTGGCGCTCGACCACGTGGAGGAGGAACTGTTCGCGGTGGAGAAGACGGTCACGGCCCGCCCCCGCTGATCCCGCCGCTGCGCGTCCCCGCACGCGGCCGTACGGGACGAGCGGGCCCGGCGGGATCCGAAAGACACCTTGGACGCGAGACGGCCCGGGCTCAGCGGCTGCTGGGCCCGGGCCGTACCCGAACGTTCGGAGGGAGGAGCCCCCTCGGGCGGTGTCAGGAGGCGACGCGGGGTTCGTGGGTGATCTCGACATTGCCCGAGTCGCCGAAGGTAAGGCGGCAGGTGTCGGCGCGGTAGGTGGCCACCGAGACCGCGGCGGTGCCGGCGGCGGTGAAGTAGCGCGTGGTGACCACGAGTACCGGGGCGCCGGGCAGGCGGTCCAGCTCCTTGGCGTCGTCGGCGCGGGCGGAGCCGAGTTCCACCGAGCGGTCCTGGCCGTCGAGGACCAGCCGCTGCAGTTCGCGCAGGACGGCGCGGGCACGCGCGGGGCCGGACGGGGCCTCGATGGCGGGGAGTCCGGGCACCGAGGCGACCGGGACGTAGAGCAGTTCGGCGGCGACGGCCTGGCCGTGCGTGGACCGGGTCCGGCGCACCGTGTGGACCGGCTGGTCGGCGGCGAACGCCCCACCGGTACCGAGGAGCTTCAGGACGGCGACGGGCGGCAGGCTCTCGGCCGCGTCCAGCGGCTCCCAGCCGTCGGCGCCCTCGCCGGGCCAGCTGTGCTGCGCGCTGCCGACGGCGACACCGACGCGCGGCGGGGCGACGGTGGTGCCGACGCCGCGGCGACGCTGCAGGCGGCCTTCGAGTTCCAGCTGCTCCAGCGCCTGGCGCAGGGTCGCGCGGGCGACACCGAAACGGGCGGCGAGTTCACGCTCGTTGGGCAGCACCTCGCCCACGGCGAAGTCCTGGTCGAGCGCCTCGCTGAGGACGGTCTTCAGGTGCCAGTACTTCGGCTCCGGCGCCGTTTCGAGCTGCGTGGTCCCCACCCTGACTCCTCCTGCCATCGCTGCACTCGCCGTGTGTTCCAGCGGCAGTTACGCGCCCTTGTTTATTAAAGGTTCCTGCACTATCCCTGCGACGATAGGACGGCGCACCCCCTTGGTCAAGACCAATGCTCGTCCCTTTGCCGGGCAGATCGGGCATACGTATCAAGCCGTTCACGGGATGTTCTCGTGGCCTCCGAAGGCTTGTAGTCAAGGGCTACCGGACGGTAATCATGGCGGTAGGACTACTGACAACCTGTCTCGCACGCGTCCAACCGACGAGGAGCAGCATGACCGCCACGGTCTCCTTCACGATCGATTCGCCGCTCGGCCCCCGCACCGCCACCGTCGCCTACGAGCGCAAGGGCGCCGGCGAACCGCTGCTCCTGCTCCACGGCATAGGCCACCACCTCCAGGCCTGGCACCCGGTGACCGACATCCTGGCCGCCGAGCACGACGTGATCGCCATCGATCTGCCCGGCTTCGGCACCTCGGCGCCACTGCCCGACGGAGTCCCGTACGACCTGGCCACCGTCGCACCGGCACTCGGAGCACTCTGCGCGGCCCTCGGCGTCGAGCGCCCACACGTCGCAGGCAACTCCCTCGGCGGTCTGCTCGCTCTCGAAATGGGCCGGACCAACCTCGTCCGCTCCGTCACCGCCCTCTCCCCCGCCGGGTTCTGGACCGAGGCGGAGCGCCGCTACGCCTTCGCCGCCCTCCTCACGATGCGCGCCGGCGCCAGGGCGCTGCCGGTCCCCGCAGTGCAGCGGCTCTCGCGCAACGCCGCCGGCCGCGCCGCACTGACGGGCACCATCTACGCCCGCCCGTCCCGCCGTTCTCCCGAGGCCGTCGTCGCCGAGACCCTCGCGCTGCGCCACGCCACCGGCTTCGAGAACACCTTGGCCGCGGGTGGTTCCGTACGCTTCACCGACGACGTACCCGGCCTCCCCGTCACCATCGCATGGGGGACCCGCGACCGGCTGTTGCTGCGCCGCCAGGGCATCCGCGCCAAGCACACCGTCCCCGGCGCCCGGCTGGTCCGGCTCCCGGGCTGCGGCCACGTCCCGATGAGCGACGACCCGGCACTCGTCTCCCGGGTGGTCCTGGACACGGCCCGCAGCGCGACCCGGCAGGCCGCCTGACCTGACGGGTACCGAGACGAACTGGCACCGACGGAGGCGGGCACGGACGGAGGCGGGCACCGACACGCTTGCGCGCGGATCGACACGCGCGCCCGAACGGATGAGCGGCTGGCGGCTGTTCATCCGCGGTTCGCGTGGGCGACGCGGTCGGGCCGGTGTGCGACGGCACGCTGGTCCGGACCTTGCTCGCCGCCCCCTGGAGACGCACCGATGGCATCGATGCCGCACACCCGACGGTCCCTCATCGGCGGTTCCCTCGCCCTGTCCTCCGCGCTGCTCGCCGCTCCGGCCCTCACCGCCCCCGCCTTCGCCCGCTCCGGCCGGCCGAACGCCGCCTGGGGCGTCCAGTCCGGCGAGATCACCGCGCACGCTGCCACCGTCTGGACCCGTTCCGACCGCGTGGCGCGCATGTACGTGGAGACCTCCCCAAGCGAGGCGTTCCGCTACGCCGTACGCCGCCACCGCGGCCCGCTCCTCGGCCCGTCGAGCGATTTCACCGGAACGACCGTCCTGCGCGATCTCCCGCCCGGACAGCAGATCCACTACCGCGTCGTCCTGGCCGATCCCGAAGACCCCCGCCGCACCGGCGCGCCGGTCCACGGCACCCTCCGCACCAGCCCCGTCTCCCGCCGCCACGACGTGCGCTTCCTGTGGTCCGGGGACCTGGCGGGCCAGGGCTGGGGCATCAACCCCGGCCTCGGCGGCTACCGCGTCTTCGAGGAGATGCGGCTGCGCAACCCCGACTTCTTCCTCTTCAGCGGGGACACGATCTACGCCGACGGGCCGATCGAATCCTCCGTGCCCCTGCGCGACGGCAGCCTCTGGCGCAACGTCACCACCGAGGAGAAGGCGAAGGTCGCCGAGACCCTCGCCGAGTTCCGGGGAAACTTCCGCTACAACCTGCTCGATCGCAACCTGCTCGGTTTCAACGCCCAGGTCCCCCTCCTGGCCCAGTGGGACGACCACGAGGTGCGCAACAACTGGTACCCGGGTCAGCTGATCGACGACGCCCGCTACACCGTCAAGGAGGCCGACGTCCTCGCGGCACGCGCCCGCCGGGCCTTCGGCGAGTACTTCCCCGTCACCGACCTGCGCGGCGGGCGCACCGAGGGCCGGATGTACCGCGTCATGCGGTACGGCCCGCTGCTCGACGTCTTCGTGCTCGACATGCGCACCTACCGGAGTGCCAACTCCCCGGGCACCCAGGCCGAGGACCCCATCGGCATCCTCGGCCCCGAGCAGCTGGCCTGGATCAAGCGCGAGCTCTCCCGCTCCCGCGCCACCTGGAAGATCATCGCTGCGGACATGCCGCTGGGTATCGTCGTCCCCGACGGGAACGTCAACTTCGAGGCCGTGGCTCAGGGCGACCCCGGCGCCCCGCTGGGCCGCGAGCTCCAGATCGCCGAACTCCTGCGACACATCAAGCACCGGCGCATCACCGGCACCGTCTGGCTCACCGCCGACGTGCACTACACCGCCGCGAACCACTACGCGCCCGAGCGGGCGGCCTTCGCCGACTTCGCACCTTTCTGGGAGTTCGTGTCCGGCCCGATCGGCGCCGGCGGCTTCCCGGCCGGGCGGCTCGACGCCACCTTCGGCCCGGAGACGGCGTACGTCCAGTCGGCTCCCTTCGCCAACATGTCGCCGTCGGAGCACCCTCCGTACTACGGCGAGATCGACATCGACGGCGGCAGCGGGGAACTCACCGTCCGGCTGCGCCGCCAGGGGGGCGGCGTCCTGTTCACCAAGACCCTCCAGCCAGGGCGCGTGGGCCAGTAGGAGCGAATCGCGCCGCAGTATGGGGACAACAGGGTGAAACCGGCCAGATGGATACTTAACCAGTCGGTCACAGACCGTTCGTGATCACGCAACACCCCTGCGCCACAGTGGTGTGCATGACTGACCGTAACCCCACCTCCGCCCAGCGTCCCCACCGCCACCACTGGCGCCGCGACGTCGTCGAACTCGCCGCCCTGTTCTGCGCCGTCGCGGTCGCCGACGCCATCGCCAATCTCGTCGTGCACGGACCGAGGGGCCCGGTCCTGCTGGTCGCCTCGGCCGTCGCACTCCTCGTCACCGCGGCCTTCCACACCTGGTGGGCACGGCGCCACAGCCATGCGCCGCCCCCGGACAGCACAGCGCCCGGTGATACGACGCCGGCGCCTCTCCCGCAGACCGCGACCGGCGCGACCGAGAACACCACCGAGACGACCACCGCGACCACCACCCTGTGGCGGATGCGCACGACCGTACGGGACGAACCCGGCTCCCTGGCCGCCCTCTGCACCGCCCTCGCACGCAGCGGCGTCGACATCCTGACCCTCCAGACCCACCCCCTCCCCGAGGGCGGCACCGTCGACGAGTTCCTGCTGCGCGCCCCGCAGCAGCTGCCCTCCGCCGACCTCATCCGGGCCATCACCCGGTCCGGCGGCCACAGCACCTGGATCGAGCGCGCCGACGCCCACGACCTGGTCGACACCCCCACCCGGGTCCTCGGCCTTGCCACCCGCACCGCTCTGGACGCCGCCGAACTCCCCCTCGCACTGCGCCAGCTGCTCGGCCGCTGCACGATCCACTCGATCCCGGCGACCACCCTCTCCGGCCGCCCCAACGCCGGCGCGGACGCCCCGGTCGAGGGCGTCCTGGAGGCCACGGTCATGCGGCTGCGCGATCCCTCCGGCGGTGCGATCACCGTGGAGCGGCCCTACCTGCCCTTCACCCCCACCGAGTTCGCCCGGGCCCGCGCCCTCGTGGAACTCGACGCCCGGCTCGGCCCGCGCGTCCCACGCAGCCAGGACGTGCTGACCCTGCCCGAGGGCAACGAGATCACCGTGCGCCGCGCCGACAACTCCGACCAGGCGGCGGCCCGCGCCATGCACGACCGCTGCTCCGAGCGCACCCTGTCCCTGCGCTACCACGGGCCCGTCTCCGACGCCGACCGCTACCTCGGCCACCTGCTGAGCCCCCGCTTCGGCCGCACCCTCGCCGCCACCACCGCCTCCGGGAAGCTCGTCGCCCTCGGCCACCTCCTGTGGGACGGCGACGAGACCGAGATCGCGCTGCTCATCGAGGACGACTGGCAGCGCCGCGGCATCGGCTCCGAGCTGCTGCGCCGGCTCGTCGCGATGGCCGTCGAGGCCGGGTGCGACAGCGTGTACGCCGTCACGCGGGCCGCCAACACAGGCATGGTCGCGGCCATGCGCGGCCTCGGCCTCCCCCTCGACTACCAGATCGAGGAGGGCACCCTGGTGATCACGGCCCGGCTCGACGCGACCCCGGTCACCTCGCGGCTGCCCTACGGACTTCCCCGCGAGCTCCCGCACGAGCAGCAGGCTCCCCGTCTCGGGCACTGAGCACCCGGACCGGTGACCGGGCCTGTTCCCTCAGCGGGAACCGGTCCGGGCCGGTTCCGGCCAAACTCCCGGCGCCCGGCTGCACGGACCTCTCACGCGGCAAGCTAAGTCCCTTGCACACATGGTGAGTTGGACCTGACCGAAGGCGAGGGCGCATGCGGCCCCGGTCCTCGTCAGGAGACCGGTGCCGATCGGTGATGACGGAAGCCCGTCCCACCGACGAAGATGGCCGCATGTCAGAGATCCTCCACAACGGCAGCGCCTCCCGGCTGCCCCGCCAGGTGGCCGACGCGTACGTCGACGACCTCATCGCCCTCGACCCGATCACGGGCACCTACCTCGGCGTCGCGGCAAGCTCCGGCGCACTTCCGGACTTCTCCCCCGCCGGCCGGGCGGCCCTCGCCCGGCTCTCCCGCGAGACCCTCGCACGCCTCGACGCCGCCGAGTCGCTGCCCGGCGCCGACAGCGACGCCGAGCGCCGCTGCGCCCGTCTGCTGCGCGAGCGCCTCACCGCCGAGCTCGCGGTCCACGAGGCCGGCGAGGACCTGTGCGCGGTCAGCAACATCCACAGCCCCGCGCACTCCGTCCGCGACGTCTTCAGCCTGACCCCGGCCGACACCGACGAGGACTGGGCGGCGATCGCCGAGCGGCTGCGCGCCGTACCGGCCGCCTTCGAGGGCTACCGCGAGAGCCTGCGGCTCGGCCTGGAGCGGGGCCTGTACGGCGGCCCGCGCGCCACCACCACCATGATCGGCCAGCTCACCACCTGGGCCGGCCAGGACGACGCCGCCCTCGCCTTCTTCGAGGACTTCGCCGCGGCCGGCCCGGACGCCCTGCGCTCCGAGCTGGACGCGGCGGCCGCGGGCGCGACCGCCGCCGTGGTAGCACTGCGCGACTGGATGCGTGACGTGTACGCCCCGGCCGTCGAGGGCGGGCCGGACACCGTGGGCCGCGAGCGGTACGCCCGCTGGTCCCGGTACTTCAACGGCACGGACCTGGACCTGGACGAGGCGTACGCCTACGGCTGGTCGGAGTACCACCGGCTGCTCGCCGAGATGAAGACCGAGGCGGGCAAGATCCTCCCGGGCGCCGGTCCGTGGGAGGCGCTGGCGCACCTGGACGAGCACGGCACCCACATCGAGGGGGTGGACGAGGTCCAGGCCTGGCTGCAGGGACTGATGGACGAGGCCATCGAGAACCTCGACGGCACCCACTTCGAACTCGCCGAGCGGGTCCGCAGGGTGGAGTCCCGGATCGCCCCGCCGGGCGGCCCCGCGGCTCCGTACTACACCTCCCCGTCGGAGGACTTCTCCCGCCCGGGGCGCACCTGGCTGCCCACCATGGGCGAGACCCGCTTCCCCGTGTACGACCTGGTGTCCACCTGGTACCACGAGGGCGTACCGGGCCACCACCTGCAGCTCGCGCAGTGGACGCACGTGGCGGACCGGCTCTCGCGCTACCAGGCCACCGTCGGCACGGTCAGCGCCAACTGCGAGGGCTGGGCTCTGTACGCGGAGCGACTGATGGACGAGCTGGGCTACCTCAAGGACGCCGAGCAGCGGCTGGGTTACCTGGACTGCCAGATGATGCGCGCGGCGCGGGTCATCGTGGACATCGGCATGCACCTGGGTCTGGAGATCCCCGCGGACTCGCCGTTCCACCCGGGAGAGACCTGGACCGTGGACCTGGCGCAGGAGTTCTTCGGCCTGCACAGCGGCCGCCCGGCGGACTTCGTCGAGAGCGAGGTGACCCGATACCTGTCGATGCCGGGGCAGGCGATCGGATACAAGCTGGGCGAGCGCGCCTGGCTGCTGGGGCGTGACAACGCACGGGCCGCGCACGGCGATTCCTTCGACCTGAAGGCCTGGCACATGGCGGCGCTGTCACAGGGTTCGCTGGGGCTGGACGACCTGGTGGACGAGCTGTCGAAGCTCTGACGGCACGGCTGCCACACCGCGATCGACGGCCGGGCCGCTCATCTCCCGTGGGGTGAGGGGCCCGCCCGCCGGGGGGTACGCAGCCCGTCCGCGCCGGCCGGGAATCCCCGGTGGGGGCAAGGCGCACCCATCAGCAGCCGCAGTCGTCCGAGTCGGTCGGCGCCGTCAGCGGGTCGGCCTCGGCGCGCTGCCGGCTGCCCTGCCAGGTCTCGACCTCGAAGCCTTCGCGGATCCAGTACTCGATGCCGCCGAGCATCTCCTTGACCTGGAAGCCGAGTTCGGCCAGGGCGAGGGCGGAACGGGCACCGCCGTTGCAGCCGGGGCCCCAGCAGTACGTCACCACGGGGACGTTCTTGTCCAGGAGCCGCTCGGCCTGCTCCGGGACGAGGGCGGTGGGCAGGTGGACGGCGCCGGGCACGTGGGCCTGGTCCCACGACGGGGTGGAGCGGGAGTCGACGAGCTGGAAGCCCAGTTCGGCGCCCTGCTCGCGGTGGGCCTTGAAGGCGCTCGCGACGTCCGACACGTCGGCGTGGAAGGCCAGGGCGGCGGCGAAGTACGCGGCGGCCGCGGCCGGGGAGGCCGGCGGCACCCGAAGCACGGGGTTGGCCGTGACGGGGGCGGTCGAGGTGCTCTGCGTCGTCGTCATGGCGAGAAATCTACGATCTGTTGATCACCCACGGAAGCAGAAATCCCCGGCCTTTCCCTTGTTCGGCCGGGGATTTCCCTGCTAGATGTGGATACATGACCGACTATTCTCCCGACGCTACCGACTGGCGGATCCTTGAAGTCCTCCAGCGGGACGGGCGCGCCAGCTTCACCGAGCTCGCCCGCTCCGTGTCCATGTCCGCGAGCGCCGTCACCGAGCGGGTCCGCCGGCTGGAGGAGGTCGGCATCATCACCGGCTACACGGCGGTGGTGGACCCGGAGAAACTCGGCAAGTCGATCCTCGCGCTGGTGCGGCTGCGCTATCCGCACGGCAACTACAAGCCGTTCCACGATTTCCTGGACACCGCCACCGAGATTCTCGAGGCCCATCACGTCACCGGCGACGACTGTTTCGTGCTCAAGGTGGCGGCCCGCTCGATGGCGCACCTGGAGGAGGTCACGGGCCGGATCGCAGGCCTCGGCCCGGTGACGACGAGCATCGTCTACTCGTCCCCACTGCCCCCCAGGCCGCTCAGCCCCTGAGCTCAACCGGCGCGGGTCGACGTCGGGGCCCAGCCCTTGAGCGTCACCCCTGAGCCGGCCCTGGCGCGCACCCCTGAGCCGGCCCGTGGGCGTCAGCCCTTGAGCCTCACCCCGTGCACGTCAGCCCCTGCACGTCAGCCCCTGCGCTTCAGCCCTTCACGGTCGCCCTGGACCTCAGTCGGTGCGCGCGGCCGTCCGGTGGCGCACCACGGAGCCGCCCCGCTGTTTGACGATCTCCAGTTGGGCCTGGACCCGGGTCCGCAGGTCGGCGACGTGGCTGACGATGCCGACGCTGCGGTCCCGCTCGCGCAGCGAGTCCAGGACGTCGAGCACCTCGTCCAGCGCCTGGTCGTCGAGGCTGCCGAAGCCCTCGTCGATGAAGAGGCTGTCCAGGCGCATGCCGCCCGCCTCGTCGGTGACCACGTCGGCGAGGCCCAGGGCGAGGGCGAGCGAGGCGAAGAAGGTCTCGCCTCCCGACAGGGTGGCGGTGTCGCGCTCGCTCCCGGTCCAGGCGTCGACCACATGCAGTCCGAGCCCGGAGCGCCCGCGTCCGCCCGCGCGCGCATCGGAGTGGACCAAGGTGTAGCGGCCGCCCGACATGCGCAGCAGCCGTACCGTCGCGGCGGCGGCCACCTGTTCGAGGCGGGCGGCCAGGACGTAGGCCTCCAGGCGCATCTTGCGCTCGTTGTCGGCCGAGGTGCCCGCGGTGAGTCCCGCAAGCCGGGCGACCCGGTCGTAGTCCTCCCGCAGCGGGCCGAGCGCGCGCAGTTCCTGCTCCGCCTGCCGGGAGAGCCGGTCCAGCTCCGCGCAGCGCACCCGGGCCGCGTCGGCCGCCGACCCCGCCGTACGAAGCTTCGCCGCGGCGCAGGCCGCGTACGCCTCGGCCGCATCCGGTGCGGCCGGGGGCAGGGCTGCCGCTTCGGCGGTGCCGGTTTCGCGGCGGCGGTCCGCCAGCAGGGTCTCCTCCGTCTGCCAGGCGTCCAACCGGTGTTGGAGGGCGGTGCGTTCGTACTCGGGGAGCACCGCGTCGGCGGCGGCCTCGATGGTGTCGAAGCCGGCTTTGAAGGCGGCGTCGGCGAGCTGGTCGTCGGCCTCCTTCAGCCGGGCGGCGGTGTTCTCGGCCCGGCGCAGGCAGACGGCGGCGGCCGCGACCATCCGGACCCGGTCCTCCAGGGTCCGGGCGCGGGCCGCGACGGTGGGCGCGCCGTCCCGCACCAGGGCGAGCTCGGCCTCCAGCGCGGCCTGTTCCCGGTCCAGGGCCTCGCGGCGGGAGGCGCGCGCGGCGGCGCGGGTCTCGGCTCCCTGCCGGTCGGCGCTGCGCGCGGCGTGCTCGCGCTCGGCCCGGGCGAGTTGCTCCCGGGCGGCGTGCAGTCCGGCGGCCGCGGCGTGGGCGGCGGCGTGCCGGGCACTCAGGTCCGAGGTCAGGGCGAGGAGTTCGCCGGTGGTGGCGTCCCCGGCGGCCGCCGCGGCCTCGGCGCGGGCCTCCCGGGCGGCGGCGAGCCGGCGCTCGACCGCGGCCCTGGCCCGCTCCGCCTGTTCGAAGAGGGCGTGGGCGGCGTCCTCGGCCGCGCGGTCCACGTGGCCGGGGGCCGGGCGGGCCGGATCCGGGTGCTGCGCGGACCCGCACACGGTGCAGGCCTCCCCCGCCACCAGTGCCTCGGCGAGCTCGGCGGCGATGCCGCGCAGCCGGGCCTCCTTGAGCTCCAGCCAGCGCTCCCGGGCGGCCGTCGACTCCTCGCGCAGGGTGAGCAGTTCGGCTGCGGCACGCTCCGCCTCGGCGGCGAGTTCGTCCCGCCGGCGGGCGGCCTTCAGGTGCATCCGGGCGGGTTCCAGCCGGCCCGCGAGCTGCTCGGCCAGGGTCGCGGCCTGCTGGGCGGCGTCCACGCGGTCCTGCAGTGCGGTCCGGGTGGCCTCCCACCGTTCCAGCCACTCGGCGGACTCCTGGTGCTGCTCCTCGGCGGCCCGGGACTCCCTTTCCAGGTCGGCCCGTTCTCGGCCGATCTCGGCGCTGCGCTGCTCGGCCCGGTGGGCGGCGCCCAGCGCGCCAAGGTCCTCGCGCAGCCGCTGCTCGACGGCGGCCAGCTGTTCCGCGCCCGCGTCCTGGAGCGGGGGCGGCAGTTCCGCCCGTGCGGCCGTCTCGGCGTGCGCGGCGGCGAGGTGCGCGGCGGAGGCCGCTCCGCGCAGTTCCAGGGCGGGGGCCACCAGGGCGCCCCGCCGGGCCCGGTCCAGCAGGCCGCGTACCCGCTCGCGCTCGGGCTCCGCCTCGGCGTGCAGGGCGGCCCGGCGAGTGGTCTCCGCGTGCCGGCGCTGCAGCCGGTCCAGCTCCCGCGCGTCCTCGGCGGCCCGGCGGGCGGCGGCGTGTCGGCTCTCGACGGCGGCCAGCGCGTACTCGGCGACGTCCAGCCGCTCACGGGCCGAGCACCGGGCCACGGCCGCCCAGGCCCGGACGGCCTCGGCGAGCCCGGGGTCTCCGGGCTGGTGCGGGGGCAGCGGCCAGGACCGCAGGTCCGCGCTGTCACCGGCGGCCTGGGCGAGCCGCTGCGCGGTGTGGAGCACCTTCTCGTCGCCGGCCCGGACCCTGGCCTCGGCGGCCCGGCGGCGTTCTCCGAGCAGGGCCTCGACGGCGGCGAAGCGGCGGGTGTCGAAGAGCCGGCCGAGCAGTCGGCCGCGGGCGGCCTCGTCGGCCCGCAGGAATTTCGCGAATTCCCCTTGCGGCAGGAGCACGACCTGGCAGAACTGCTCGCGGCTCATGCCGAGCAGCTGCTCGATCTCCTCACCGATCTCCTGGTGGGAGCGGCTGAGCGCCCCCCAGCCCTCGCCGGTGTGCTCGCGCAGCCGGCTCTGCGCCTTGTCCTTGGTCGTCCCGGTACCGCGCTTCTTCGGGCGTTCCTGTTCGGGGCGCCGCGTGATCTCCAGGCGGCGGCCGCCGGCGGTGAGTTCGAGGGTGACCTCGGTCGGGGTGCCGGTGGAGGCGTGGTCGCTGCGCAGGCTGGTGCCGGGGGCCTGGCGGGGGCCGGGGACGGACCCGTAGAGGGCGTAGCAGACGGCGTCGAGTACGGAGGTCTTCCCCGCGCCGGTGGGGCCGTGCAGCAGGAAGATCCCGGCGCCGGACAGCGCGTCGAAGTCGATCTCCTGGGGCTCGGCGAACGGCCCGAAGGCGGTGACCTTGAGCCGGTGCAGCCTCATCGATGGGTCTCCTGACGGCTGTCGTCGGCCCGTACGTCGTCGAAGGCGCCCTGGAGCACAGCCCGTTCGGCCTCGTCCGCCTGGCCGCCGCCGCGCACGTGGGCGACGAAGTCCTCGGCGATCTGCTGGTCGCTGCGGCCTCGCAGGCGCTGGGCGTAGGAGGCGCCCGCCTCCTCCTCGCGGCCCTCCGGATCGAACGCGAGGCTGAGGGTGTGCGGGAAGCGGGCGGCGAGCCGGGCCATGGGGTCGTCGGGGCGGACAGGGTCGGTGAGGGTGGCCTCCACCCAGGCGTCCTGGTGCATGGCGTACGCCGGATCGGCCAGCAGCTCGTCGAGGCGTCCGCGCAGCCGCGCGAGGGCCCTGGGCACAGGAGTGTCGATCCGTTCGGCGCCGGCGATCTCCCCCTCCGCCCCCAGCTCGATCAGCCACATGGTCTTGCGGTGGTCGACCTCGGAGAAGGAGTAGGCGAGCGGGGAACCGGAGTAGCGAACCCGCTCGTTGATGGTCTGGCAGCCGTGGAGGTGGCCGAGCGCGGCGTAGTCCACCCCGTCGAAGACGGAGGCGGGCACGGCCTCGACCCCGCCGACGGTGATGTCGCGCTCGCTGTCGCTGGCCTGCCCGCCGGTGACGAAGGCGTGCGCCAGGACGATGGAGCGGGTGCCGGGCGCGCGGGCGGCCAGGTCAGCCCGGATCCGGTCCATGGCCGCACCGAGGACCGCCTCGTGGCTGACCTTCTCCGTGCGGAACTCGTCCTTGACCAGGGCCGGTTCCAGGTACGGCAGCCCGTAGAGAGCAACCTCGCCGTGTGCGTCGGCCAGCACGACAGGGTCGGCGCAGCCGGCCGGGTCGGTCCGCAGGTGGATCCCGGCCCGGTCGATCAGCCCGGCGCCGACTCCGAGCCGGCGCGCGGAATCGTGGTTGCCGGAGATCATGACGGTGGGCACGCCGAGATCGGCGAGCCGGTGCAGGGCCCTGTCGTACAGGTCGACGGCGGGCAGCGGGGGCACGGCCCGGTCGTAGATGTCACCCGCCACCAGGACGGCGTCGACCTCGCGCTCGCGGACGGTCTCGACGAGGTGGTCGACGAAGGCGGCCTGGGCGCCGAGCAGGTTCACGCGGTGGAAGGCGCGACCGAGGTGCCAGTCGGAGGTGTGCAGAATTCTCAAGATATTGCTCCGACCTGCACTTTTACCGCTCCTCTACCTCCGAACCCAGCACGGAACCAGCACGGGCGCCGCGGTCGGCACCCACCACGCTAGCGCCGGCCAGGACCTGATCCATCACGGACCTCAGTCTGCCACCGGCGTCCGGAGTCAGGTGACCATAGCTGTCAGCGGTGATCTGGATCGTGGCGTGACCCGACCATCGGGAAACCTCCAGCAGCGAAACACCGCCGGCGATGGCGCTGCCGGCAAAAAGGTGGCGCAGTGCGTGAGCCGGGCAGGATTCATCGCCGAAGCCTGTCTTCTTGACCACCTTCCGGAAGTCGATCCGGTGGTTCGAATCCAGCACATCACCACCGTGATGAGCGTGCATGAGACAGCCGTCACGACCGAGTCCGTGCTCATCTCCCATGCCGCCTCACAGCACCCAAGACAGAGGGAGCCACAGGCACGTCACGCCACTCGCCTTTTTCACAAGCCTTCAGCGGCGAAAGCTCGGCCTTGTATACATATATCGCAGTCCCGAAAGGGGATAAGGCGCCCGGCTTCCTCCGCCTTGATTCCCCAGATTCGATATTTGTTCTTCACTGTCACCTGGATCACTTTGAGCCATCCGGCAACCTCTGCAGGCGTGAGGAGTGTGTCGCCCCCTTGGGCAGCCCACTGGGCAATCAGAAAGGGAGCCGACCGACGCGGGCCTTGGCAGCCACTTCCGATGTGACGCCCAGCACCCCTGCGAGGGTGCCCGTGTACGCGTGCACCTGCTCCCGGGCTTGCGCCTCCATCCCCTCGGGGGCCGCGAAGAACCCGGGGGTCGTGCCCTCGGGCTGTTTCTGCGCCCGGACCGTCTCGTACCGCGCCCAGTTGATCCTGTGGACCGTTCGCGCTTCCAGAAGTTCTTCTTCCCGGACCTGCTCGGCACGGAGCCGGGCGGTGAGCTGCTGAGCGGCCACCATCATCACGATCGAGTCGGTCACCGTCAGCGGCATGTCCGGACGGCCGATGCCTCGCTCCAGCAAGGGCACGCCGGCGGTCGGCCACGGCGAGCACACGGCGGTAAGCGCAGCGTGCAGCCTCTCCCAGTCGGGCTTGCGGGTCTTCTCGCCCTCCTCGACCAACAGTCGGGCGGTGCGGCGCTGGTGGTACGTGGCAGACGGATGGGCGAACTGCGCAACGATCCGACGGGCGTTGTCTTGCCGACGGGCCCTGTTCGTCCTGCCGGTGGTCTGCGCGTACGTGCGCAAAGCCCTGCGCGCCTGTGATGCCGGCACGACGGTGTCGTTGGTCAGCCACACGAACAACACCACCGGGATCATGGTGTGGTGAGGGACCCGCTTGAGCGGAGACCTCTTTCGGGCGTCGAGCAGTTCCGAGAACAGGCGGCGCTGGACGGCGGAGAACAGGCTGCTGTCTCTGCCGTGCCGGGTGGACTTCTGAAACTCCGGGGCGGCCAGGAGCCCGACCTCCACCCAGTCCGTGATCATCCGCGCAGAGGCCTGCTCGACTCCGAGGGCTTCCGCGTCGCGCACAAGATCTTCAGCCGTGCCCGGTTCCCACACGCTGACCTGGGTTTCTTCCACGCTGTGGAAGTTACACCGAGATCGGGCTGCTTTCCGAGGCCCTCTAATTCCTCCCCCGGCAGGGTGATCCACGTGATATCGGAAGCCCTTCGCGCAGCGGTCCAGACCGACCTGACGAGCCGCGAGGGCACGTACGTTGGAGGAATCCGTGAGCCGTCGTAAGCAGCATCAATCACGCCCCCGCCCGATCCGCCGCAGTCGACGAACCGGGTCCCCCAGCATGTTCGACAGGGTGCTCGGCGCGTTCGCGACCGGCCTCGTGGCGGTGCTCGTCAAGGAAGTCGCGAACCTTCTTCACCGCAGCTGAGCCGAACTCCCCGGGCCGGCATCCGCCCTCGGCACCGATCTCATCGCAGATCCTGGGA
Source organism: Streptomyces sp. NPDC054849 (assembly GCF_053610945.1). Classification (NCBI taxonomy): domain Bacteria; kingdom Bacillati; phylum Actinomycetota; class Actinomycetes; order Kitasatosporales; family Streptomycetaceae; genus Streptomyces; species Streptomyces sp. NPDC054849. Next base: position 50,894 of record NZ_JBSGZI010000008.1, on the reverse strand, counting down.
GGGCCGGCCCGCTGGCACCCCGTTCAGGATGGAGACAGGGAACACGGAGAGGGTGCGCTCGCCCGGCTCCTTTCAGAAGAGGCCTGGAAGGAGCCCGGCTCCGCCGTCGGCTCAGTACGCCGTGAAGCCCCCGTCGACCGCCACCACGCTGCCCGTAACTTGGCGGGACTCGTCGGAGGCCAGCCAGAGAGCCGCTGCGGCCACGTCCTCAGGTTCCATCAGGGCGTTCATCGGCTGAGCCCCGACGAAGATCTCCTCGTGCTCGGCGACCGGCACGTGCAGGGAGCGTGCGATCTCCGCCAGCATCCGGCCCTCGACCTGCGTGTCGTCTCGTACCGAGCCGGGGCAGAGGGCATTGACTCGGACCTTGTGGGGGGCGTAGTCGAGCGCCACTGCCTTGGTCAGGCCCACCAGGCCGTGCTTAGCCGCCACGTATCCGGCGAAATGGCGGTAGCCCACCAGTCCCGCCGTCGACGCGATGTTGATGATGCTGCCGGCCTTGCGGTCGACCATGTGGCCACCAACGGCGTGGATCAGCCGCCAAGCGCCGGTGAGGTCCACGTCGAGCATCAACTGCCATTCCTGCTCGGTGATTTCATGGGCAGCCTTGCCGGACGGCGCAGCGATGCCGGCGTTGTTCACGAGGACGTCCAGGCTTCCGAACCTGTGCATCGCCCTTTCCACCGCGCCGTCGACCTCGGCCATGTGCCGCACGTCGGCCTCGGTCACCAGCACCGCCACTCCGAGCTCGCGGCAGAGGTGTGCGGTGTGCTCCAGTTGACTGGCAGACCCGAGCGGGTAAGGGACACCGGGCAGGTCACGGGCCACGTCGAGCAGTACGAGGTCCGCACCTTCACGGGCGAAGGACCGGGCCGTGGCCCGGCCGAGCCCGCGGGCGGCTCCCGTGATCAAGGCGGTCTTGCCGTAGAGCCGACCGGTCATCGCACCGTCACCGAACTGTGCCCCACCGCATCGGCGACGACCTGGAGCACCTGTTCGGCAGCGGCGGTGAGGTACATATGGCCGCCGGCCAGCTCCACCTGGCTGAAGCCTGCGCTGGTCGCCTCTGCCCACTGGGCGCACTCGGCCCCGTCGACCAGCTCGTCCTCGGTGCCGCGCAGCGCCGTGATCGGTGCGCTCAGGGGCGCCTCGTAGGAGGGGCGGTAGTTCTCGTGCATTTCGACGTCGGCGCGCAGTAGTGGGATCAGCAGTTCCAGCATCTCCGGATCCTGCATGGCGAGGTGTTCATAGTTGGCGAATCCCCTTACCCGGGTGAGGAATTCCTCGTCCGTCAGGCCTGTGGCGCGCTTGGCCCGGGGCTTCCACGGTCCTGCCGAGCCGCTGACGAAGAGATGTTCGACGGGCAGGCCGCCGCGGTCACTTATCCGATGGGCCAACTCGTACGCGAGTACTGCGCCCATGCTGTGTCCGAAAACCGCGATCCGTTCCCCGTCGTCCAGCTGCGGCTCAAGCCAGTGCCACGCTTCGTCCATGGCCGCCGCGGCGTCGGTGTGCGTGGGGTCGAGAAAGCGCTCCTCACGGCCGGGCAGCTGCACGGCGACGATCCGCAGGCCGTCAGCGGCCAGGGGCTGCCACTTCCTGAAGAAGGTAGCGCCTGCCCCGGCAAAGGGCAGACAGATCAGTGCGGTCGGTTGCATGGGGTTACCTCTTCGCGTCGTTCAATGGGGAGAGCGCGTGGTCAGGGCTGTTGTTCGCCCATGTCGAGAATCAAGTGGTCGAAGCCGCGGAAGGTGCGGTTCTTGCGCCAGCTGACCTCCTTGACCGAGGCGGTGGGGAAGCGCCGGGCGAACTGGGTGAGCAGGTCGGCAACGGTGGCCCGGGCCAGCGGGGCGCCGACGCAGTAATGCATGCCGAAGCCGAAGGCGACATGGTCGAACCGGTCTGCGGCCGAGTGCTGCGACGGGGCCTTCGGCAGCTGAGGCTCATCGAAGAGGTCCCGACCGGTGAGCGAGATCAGTACGAGGTCGCCTTGGGGGATGGTCTGGCCGCCGAGCTCTGTGTCTTCGGAAGCCAGGCGGGCGACATGCCCGAGCGGCGCGTACGTCTCCAGCGCCTGCTCGACCACCGCCCTCGCCTCATCACCGGTCTGCGATGCGGCGATCTCGGCGGTCAGGCCGTTGCCGAGCATGTGCCAGAGGGCGAAGCCGATCAGCCCCACCGTGGTTTCCAGACCGCCGAACATCACCATCGAGGAGGTGGCCAGCCGGTCCCACTCGCCGCCGCTTGCCAGGCTCCAGATGCTTTCCCCGTCCTCGTCCGGGGCGCTCTTGATGTAGTCGCCCATCTCCCTGAGCGCCGCCTGGGCATTGACCGCGCAGTCACGCCGGTAGGAGGTGCCGAGGAAGTCCGTGAGGTCTTTGGCCCAGCGGTGCAGCGTCAGGTGGTCGCCGCCCGGCAGACCGAGCAGCAGAGCGATGGTCCGGGCGGAGATCGTGTCGGCCAGGTGGGGGACGACGTCGAACTCGTCGGCGTTGGCGAAGGCGTCCAGCTCCTCCGCGACGATGACCTCGATGGTCTCTTCCAGCCGGCGTATCCGGCGGGGGGAGAACATCGGCTGGATGGCCCGGCGCGCGGTGGTGTGATCGTTGCCGTCGAGGAGTACGAACCACCGCCGCATCGTCTCAATGAGGTGGGAGCACTCCTCGTGCATGTCCGCCGGCAGGTAACTGAGGTTGGCCGCCTCCAGGGTCTCGGAGGAGAGCCGTGGGTCCTGCAGGGCCAACTGCGTGGCTTCTCGGCCCCACACCACCCAGCAGCCGAGGTCCTCGTAGTAGCGGACCCGAGCATCGGAGATCTCGTCAGCCGTCACGTTCTGTCCTTGTCTCAGTGGTCAACAATGCCGTCCGTGGCGTGTCGGCGGGATCGTCCGGATCGCGGCCGGCCGGGAGGTCGCGCCGGCCCCGCATGGGTCCGGCGGCGAGGATCAGCCAGCAGGGGGCGAGCAGCCCCGCCATGATCCACATGGCGGCGCGGGGGCTCAGAGCGTCGGCGAGGAAGCCGCCGAGCAGAGAACCGACCGGAATCGTGCTGTGGTTGAGGACCATGGTGGTCGCCACCACACGGCCGAGGAGCCGGGGCGGGCAGTACGTCTGCCGGAAGCTGCCGAGGATGACGTTGCACGAGACGATCCCGACGCCGACCACGAAGGCTCCGGCTGCGAAGAAGAAGAGGCCCGCTCCCTTGGAGGCCAGCGGCATCAACAGCGCCCACGGGCCGGTGAGCAGTTGCAATATCAGCATTCCGCGGGCGGTGCCGAACCGCCGTCCCACCGACTCGGCGAGCATTGCGCCAAGTACCCCGCCGAGGCTGCCCCCGGTCAGCACCAGGCCGACGGTCCCGGAGGTGGCCCCGACGGTGCGGATCAGGAAGACGACCTGGACCGCCTGGTACCCCATCAGGGCCAGGTTGACGACCGCCCCGTAGATCACGATCGGACGCAGGTAGCGGTCCTGGAGCACAAAACGCAGCCCCTCGCCCACCTGGGTACGCAAGCTCTCTCCACCGCCGTCACGCACCGGCGGGGCCTCCTTCGCCCGGATCGAGGTGAGACATACCGTCGAGACCAGGAAGGTGAGCGCGTCGACGAGCAGCCCGGCGACCGCGCCGAAGGCGTGTGTGACCAGACCCGCGACTCCGGGGCCGGCCACGTTGGCCCCCGCCTCGCTCGCCTGGAGTTTGGAGTTGCCCTCCAGCAAGTCCTTCTCGGCCAGGACCGTCGGCAGATAGACGTGATTGGCGGTGTTGAAGAACACTGCGGTCGTGCCCCCGGCCAGCGCGACGACCAGCAGGTGGACGAAGGTCAGGGCGTCGAGCCAGGCCAGGACCGGGACACTCGCGTACATGACCGCCGACACCAGATTGCAGACGATCATCACGGGGCGTCTGCGCATCCGGTCGACCCAGGCGCCCGCCGGCAGGCCGACGATCAGCCAGGGCAGCCATACCGCCGCCGTCAGCACCCCCACGGCCGATGCGCCCGTGTCCAGCACCACCACCGCGATCAGCGGCAGTGCCACGGCCGACACGCCGTTGCCGAGGGTGCGAGCCGTCTCACCGAACCACAGGAGCCGGAAGTCGCGCTGCCGCAAGACCCCGCCTCGGTGGCGTTTTTTCGTATCCATAGCAGGAATCTTGGCTGACTACGGCCGGATCACAGCGGCCGGGAATTTCGGAGTCTCGTTGATGCGGGAAATCAGTGGAATGTCCCGGATGTCGTTGTGTCCGAGCACCCACATCAGGAAGCGCTCGACCCCCATGCCAAAGCCGGCGGTACGCATCGGGAACTCCTCCCGCATTCGCACATACCAGGCGTATTCCTGCTCGTTGACGTCGTGCATCGCGATCGACTTCCGCAAGATCTCCGCATCGGCATGGCGCTCACCACCGCCGACTATCTCACCGAGCCCGAAGTACAGGTCAGCGTTGCGCGCGGTGACGCCGTTCTCGTCTCCGAAGGCCTGGTAAAAGGGCACGGCCAGCGAGTCGAAGTGATGTACCCACACGAACTCGCTCACACGCTCCATCAGCAGCCGCTCACCCTTGCGGGTGAGGGTGCGCCATGAACCCTCGTCACGGACACAGCCGTCCGTGTCCCCCACGATGCGCACCGCTTCCGCGAAGCTCACCTGCTCGAACGGGGAGGTGTGGCCCGCCATCCGCTCCAGATGGGAAATGTCCCCGCGGGCTTTGGCGAGCCGGTCTCCGTGCTGGTCCAGCACCGCGGTCGCCAGGGCCCGGACATAGCCGTCGACGTACGTGAACAGCTCGTCCAGGCCGCCAGGGATCTCGGCCTCACTGTGCGTGTACTGGTTCAGGTGGGTCTCATCGGGGACTTCGCCGCGGTACGAGGGCTGGATGTCGTAGCAACCGCCCGGGGCCAGCCGGATGCCGTACTCCAGCGCGAACTGCATCGAATCGGGCAGGTACGTGTCGACGCCGAGCACCGACACCGGGACCGGCTCGGAGTCGCTGCCGAGCGCGGTCGGACAGGTGACGGTGCGCGTAGTCAGCGGGAACGGCAGGTTGCGCAGGCCCTGGCCATGCGCGTACTCCGCCGTGGCGGCCCGCACCACGTGGAACAGGTCGGCGACCAGCGGGTACCACGGGGACCGGAGCGCCGTGAGGAAGGCGTCCGGGTCGTTGCTGTCATAGACGGACGGGGGGCGGATGATCGACGAGGACGGGACGGTCTGCGTCATGTTTCAGGACTCCTTGGTGCGGGTCTGCTGGTCTTCCGCCAGCGGCGGGATGTTCTGATTGCGGCGCAGGACGTTGCCGGGGTCGTAGATCTTCTTCACCGCGGCGAGCCGCTCGTGACGCTCCGCCCCGTACACCTCGCGCACGCGCCCCTCCTTCTCGTCCTGGAGGTAGTTGACATACGCCCCGCCCGTGCTGAAGGGGAGCAGACGCTCGATGCTGCGGCGAGGCCATGCGGTGTTCTCGGCATCCCGTCCCGGATCGGTCCACTGCGAGGAGACCGTGCAGATGTACGCGGCCTCACGGCTGGGGAACGCCGATTCGGCTTCGGACCCGTCGGAGATCGCGCCGCGCAGGTACTCGAAGTCGACGGAGGACAGCCGCGAAGGCATGTCCCCGGCGATCGCCACGAACTCCGCGGTCTCCGCCGGCGAGAGGGCGTCGAGGTAAGAAGACTTGGTGAAGTACCGGTTCCCGTGCGGTTCGCCGTGGTCGCCGAGCGCCTGCAGCTCGGCGTACGAGAGCACCCTCGCGAGGGAACCGGCCGGCGGGGCCGCGTCGAACAGTGCTGCGCTCCGGGCAGGCCCCTCGGCGGGGTCGCCGAACCAGGCCACGGTCAGAAACAGCGCCCGCTCGCCCCGCAACCCGGCCGGAATCCACTCCTGCTCGCCGGCGAACTTCAGACAGCCGACGGCATGCAGGTCGCGCCCCTGCCGCTCGGCGAATTCCCCGTACGCGGCCAGGGCTGCCGGGGCCTGCTCCAGTGGGTACACGCCGACGTGCTGGTAGACCGGCCCCACGGGTCGCAGCCTGAGGGTGAAACGGGTGACGACACCGAAGTTGCCACCGCCCCCGCGCAGCGCCCACATGAGCTCGGGGTGACTCTCGTCGGAGGCCTCGATCACCGAGCCGTCGGCCAGCACCACCTCGGCGGCGAGGATGTGGTCACAGGTCAGCCCCCACTTGCGCGCCAGCCATCCATAGCCGCCACCCAGCGCGAGGCCGCCGAGACCGGTGTGCGAGACCACGCCCGCCGGGCAGGCGAGCCCGTGCGCGGTGGTGGCCGCGTCCACGTCGCGCAGCAGCGCGCCGCCGCCGGCGTGCGCCACCTGAGCCTCGGGGTCGACGGTCACCTCGGACATCGGCGAGAGGTCGATCAGCAGGGCGCCGTCCGCTACCGCGGTCCCGGCCACGTTGTGACCGCCGCCGCGCACCGTCACGTCCAGGCCCTCGGCCGCCGCGTACTTCAGCGCGAGGCCGACCTCGGCCGCGTCGCGGCACCGCGCGATCAGCGCCGGGCGGCGGTCGTGCATGGCGTTCCAGATACTGCGGGCCTGGTCATAGCCGGGGTCCCCGGGGTTCAGCCAATGCCCGGGCAGGGCAGTGGGGAAACGGTCCGTGTCCATGGGTGTCACTTGGCTCCTTGCGTGTCCTGCCAGGTGCCCGGGGTGTCGGGAGCGCCGGGCGTGAGCATTGCGGTCAGGGTCTGGGCGATGAGGGCGCGCGGGTGCTCTGCCATGGCCTCTTCGTGGGTGCAGGCGAGCGGGTGCTCCGTGAGCGAGCCGACATACGGCAGCCAAGCAGCGGGTACCGGTCCGTCGGCGTCACGGCCCTGGGTGGCGGTGAAGAACACCGCTCGGCCGTCGAACCGCTCCGGACGCCACGCCGCTGCCAGCCGACTGCTGTTGACCCCGACATCGACCATCCTGTCGAACTCGGCGGGATCCAAAGGCAGCCGACGCGCGGCGTCGGCGCGCAGGCTGGTCAGCCAGGCCGGGAAGTCGTCGGCGTGCGCGGCTCCGTCCAGCGGTTCGGCGGCCAGCGTGGCCAGCAGGGCAAACTCGTCCCACTGGGCCTCGCTCGCGAAGTCCGGATACGGCCAGGTCTCACCCGGGTACGAGTCGACCAGCGCGAGGAGTTCGACCTCCTCACCAGCCGACTGGAAGCGGGCCGCCAGGGCCTGGGCGATATTGCCGCCCAGCGACCAGCCGAGTAGGCGGTAGGGCCCCTCGGCCTGCACCGACCGGATCTCCTGAGCGATCCGGTCGCACATGGCGTCGAAGTCGGCCGGGACTGCCGAACCCGCGACCAACCCGGGGGCCTGGATGCCATACACCGGCAGCGACTCGGGCATGAGTCTGGCCAGTCCCAGGTAGCTCCAGGCCAGGCCGGTGGCTGGGTGCACGCAGAACAGCGGCTGTGCGTCGGTGCCCGTTTTCAGCGGCAGCAGCACGTCGAAGTCCGAGACTCCTGTGGCGCCGCCGGCATCCAAAATCCGGGCTGGGGTCGGATTCCGGAACAGGTCGCTCACGGCGAAGTGCAGGCCGAGCTCCGCGCGGACCCGGGCGACCAACCGCATGGCGAGCATGGAGTGCCCCCCGAGGGTGAAGAAGTCGTCGTCCACGCCGACTTCAGGCTGCCCCAGTACCTCTGCGAACAGGGTGCACAACTGGCTTTCGCGCGGTGTGCGCGGCGCCCCGTCCACCGGACCCACCGGCGCCGCGGGAGCAGGCAGGGCCTTGCGGTCCAGCTTGCCGTTGACGGTCAGCGGCAGCTCGTCCAGCACGACGAAGAAGGACGGAATCATATACTCCGGCAGCGCCGCCGCCACCCATCGGCGCAGTGCGTCGACCTCGACGGCCACCGAGGTGTCGGCGGGCACCACGTACGCGACCAGCCGCTTGTCCCCGGGCCGGTCCTCCCGTACGAGCACGGCGGCCTGAGCCACCGACTCGTTCGCCTCCACCCTCGACTGCACCTCACCCGGTTCCACACGGAAACCGCGGATCTTGGTCTGGTGGTCGGCCCGGCCGATGAACTCCAGCTCGCCCGAGGCGTTCCAACGGGCCAGGTCACCGGTTCGGTACATGCGCTTGCCCGGTGCCCCGTACGGATCGGCCACGAATCGTTCCGCCGTGAGTGCGGGCCGCTGCGCGTAGCCGCGGGCCAAGCCCGCGCCAGCGACGTACAACTCGCCCGTGACGCCGACCGGCACCAGCCGGAGCCGGGCGTCCAGGACGTATGCCTGTGTGTTGTGCAGCAGCTTGCCGATGGGGGCCCGGCTGCCGTGCGGCAGGGCCTCCTGGCCGATCACCGAGATGGAGACATCGTCGGAACACTCGGCGGGCCCGTACACATTGGCCAGCGGAATATCGGGGAACCGCTTGTACCAACGGGTGACCAGGTCCGGCGGCAGCTCCTCGCCGTGCACCAGCATCCAGCGCAGTCCGGCGCACAGCTCTGCAGTCCGGTCGTCGCCGTCCCACAGGTCCAGGACGGCCCGCAGCACGGCCGGCACGATCTGGATCACGGTCACGCCGTGTGCCGCGATCGATTCCAGCATGGCGTCCGGGTCGCGCGTGGTGTCGTCGTCCATGACGTGCACCCGGCCGCCGGCGAGGAACAGGGTCAGCGTCTGCCAGATCGAGACGTCGAAGGTCAGCGGTGCGTTGAAGGCGATCGTGTCGTTCTCGTCCAGCCCGTAGAGGTCGATGACCGCGCGCAGGTGGTTGGACAGGCCCCGATGCGGGACCAGCACGCCCTTGGGGCGCCCGGTAGACCCCGAGGTGAAGACGGAGTACGCGATGGCCTCGGGCGACACCGCCGCCGTCGCCTGTACCTTCACCGGGTCCACGGCCACCGCCGGCGACACCAGGGTCACGGGATGTCCGGCGCAGGCCGCCGCGATGTCCTCCGCCCGCCCGCGCAGTTCGGGCGCTGCGAGAAGGAAGCGCACATCGGCGTCCCGCAGCATCTGTGCGGCCCGGTCGACCGGGGTTCCCGGATCCAGCGGCATGTAGCCGCTGCCGGTTCCCAGCGTCCCGATCACCGAGGTCACGAACCACAGGCTTCGCTCCGACAGCACCGCGGTGAGCATGTCCGCTCCCGCACCGGCGGCCGACAGGGCCGCCGTCACGGCATCGGCGGCATGGGCCAGCTCGGCGTAGCCGAGCTGGCCATGCGCGTCGGATACTGCGGGCGCGTCGGGCCTCTCAACGGCCAACCGGCGGATGTGGCCGACCAGGTCGACCGGAATCTCCGCGAGCGACGGCCCGTTCCAGTCCACCAGCAGCCGGTGCCGCTCGTCCTGCGACAACAGGTCCAGCTCGCCGATCGGGCGGTCCGGGTCGACTACGACGGTCTCCAGCAGGCGCACCAGTCGCTCGCCCAGGGCCTCCACCGTGCCCCGGTCGAACAGGTCCGTCGCGTACTCCAGAGCCGCTCGCAGCCCGGCCGGGGCCCCAGCCGCGTCACGCCGGTCCTCGAAGTCCACCGACAGGTCGAACTTCGCGGTATCGGTGCCCAACGGCCGCATCCGCACCTCAACGCCCGGCAGCCGCAGCTCCTCCTCGAGGAAGCCGTCATCCAGCGCCACCAGCACCTGGAACAGGGGGTGCCTGGCTAGCGAGCGCTCCGGGTTGAGCTCCTCGACCAGCCGGTCGAAGGGCACGTCCTGGTGGGAGTAGGCGGCAAGGTCAGCCGTCCTGACGCGGCGCAGCAACTCCGCAAAGCCAGGGTTGCCCGAGGTGTCGGTGCGCAGTACCAGGGTGTTGACGAAGAAGCCCACGACATCGTCCAGGCTCTCCTCGGCGCGCCCCGCCACGACCGTGCCGAGCGGGATGTCCTCACCCGCACCCGACCGGGTCAAGACCGTCGCCACCGCTGCCTGGAGCACCATGAACAGCGTCGACCCGGTGTTCCGCGCCAGCTCGAGCACCCTCTGGTGCAGATCGATGCCGAGGGTGAACTCGACGGTCGCGCCGGCGTGCCCGGCCACGGCCGGACGGGGGCGGTCGACGGGCAGCTCGATCTGCTGCGGGATCCCGTCGAGTGCCGCACGCCAGTGTGCGAGCTGATCGTTCAAGGCCTCGGTTCCGGGCTCCTCCTGAGCCCGGCGCTGCCACAGTGCGTAGTCGGCGTACTGGACCGGCAGCGGCGTGAACCCGGGTGCGGCGCCAGCGAGCCGGGCCTCGTAAGCCTGCGCCAGATCGCGCAGCAGTGGACGCATGGACAGGCCGTCACCCGCGATGTGGTGCAACAGGACCAGCAGCACGTACTCGCCGTCGGCCGTCTCCGGGGCTTCAGCGGCCCCGGCGTCCGTGACCTCGAACAGCCAGCTCCGCAGCGGAATCTCGGCCGTGACGTCGAAGCTGTACTGGGCGGCCCGGGCGATCTCCTCGTTCAGCGTCGCGGCCGTGACCGGCAGCACCGTCAGCGAGGCCGCGGCCTCATCGGCGGGCAGGATCAGCTGGAACGGCTCTCCCGCGGGCGCGGGGAACATCGTGCGCAGCGCCTCGTGCCGGGCGAGTACGTCGTCCATCGCGGCCCGCAGCGCCCCTGTGTCCAGCCGCCCGCGCAGGGACAGCGCCAGCGGGATGTTGTACGTCGGGCTCGGGCCGTCGACCTGGCCGAGGAACCAGAGACGCTGCTGCGCGAACGACAGCGGGATCCGCTCCGGCCGGGTCACGGCCGCCAGCGGTGCTGCCGCCGGAAGGACGTCACCACCCTCCCCGAGCGCGACGGCCAGTGCCGAGACGTTCGGGGCGTGGAACAGGGCGCCGATGCCGACGTTCACGCCAAGCGCCGCCCGGATCCGGGCCACCAGCCGCATGGCGAGCATGGAGTGGCCGCCGAGGGCGAAGAAGTCGTCGTCGACACCGACCCGGGGCAGCCCCAGCACTTCGGCGAACAGCGTGCAGAGAATCTCCTCACGCGCGGTGCGCGGGCTGCCGGAAGAGGCGGCGGCCGCTTGGGGGGCGGGAAGGGCCTTGTGGTCCAGCTTCCCGTTGACCGTGAGCGGCAGGCCGTCCACCGGGATCAGGAAGGACGGAACCATGTAGTCCGGCAGGCTCCGCCTGGCCAGCTCCGTCAGTGCCTCCGTATCCACTCCCCGCGCGGGGTCGGCGGGCACCACGTAAGCGACAAGCCGCTTGTCCCCGGGCCGGTCCTCCCGCACGAGCACGGCGGCCTGAGCCACCGACTCGTCCGCGGCCAGCACGGCCCGGGTCTCGCCGGGCTCGATGCGGAAGCCGCGGATCTTGACCTGCTCATCGGCACGGCCGAGGAACTCGAGCTCGCCCGCGGTGTTCCAGCGGGCCAGGTCACCTGTGCGGTACATGCGCTCGCCGGGTGCCCCGTAGGGATCGGCGACGAACCGCTCCGCAGTCGCCACGGGCCGGCCCAGATAGCCACGGGCCAGTCCGTCGCCCGCCACGTACAGTTCCCCGGTGACGCCTCGCGGCACCATCCGCAATCTGGAATCGAGCACGAGAGCGCGCATTCCGTCCAGTGCCCCGCCGATGGGCAGCGGATCAGGAACGGGGGCGTCGCCGCGCACGCTGAACCGGGTGGCGAACGTCGTGATCTCGGTCGGCCCGTAGCCGTTGACCACCTGGACATGGGGGAAGGCCTCTTGCAGGCGGCGAACCGCGGCAGCCGACACGGTTTCACCGCCCGCCCACACTTCGCGCATCGAGCCGAGCGCGGCCGGCGCTTCCCCCACCATGAGGTGGAACAGCGAAGAGGTCAGCCAGGCCGCTTCCACCCGGTGGTCGACGATCGTCTCGGCGAGCGCCGCGACGTCGAGGTCCCCGGCCGGGGCGAGAACACAGCAGCCTCCGTTGAGCAGGGGCACCCACAGCTCGTAGGTCGAGGCGTCGAAGGCGTGGGAGGAGTGCACCAGCACGCGCCGATGCGCCTCCGATGCGAACCCGCTGTCCTGCACCAGGGCGGCGATCCCGGCGTGCGTGGCTCCTACCCCCTTGGGAGTGCCGGAGGAACCCGAGGTGAACATGACGTAGGCGAGCTGGTCGGGCAGCGAGGGCACGACAGGCGCGTCGGCCGCGGGGACCGGCCCGGTGGCTGCTTGGAACAGGACCGTACGCGCCGTGTGCGGGAAGCCCACCGACCCGCCGTCCCGGTCGGTCAGGAGAATGCCCGCCCCGGTGGTGGCGATGATGGTGGCGAGCCGGGACTGCGGATGCCGCTGGTCGAGCGGTACGTAGAAGCCGCCGGCCTTGAGCACCGCGAGCAGGGCCACGACGAGTTCGACAGAGCGGTCCATCAGGACGGCGACCGGGGTCTCCGCCACCACACCCAGGTCGACCAGACGGGTGGCCAGCGCGTTCGCACGCGCGTCGAGTTCCCTGTACGAGACTTCGCGGTCCCCGGTGATCAGGGCCGGTGCATCGGGTGTCGCCGCGGCCGCGCGGGCGAACAGTTCCGGCACGGTCAGGCCGGCCCTCTTGGTCGGAGCGCCGAACGCCTTCGCCGGCGGCTCGGCGGCCGGTAGCTGCAGCTCGGACACCCGGAGCCCGGGACCGTCCGCTGCCTGCTCCAGCACGCGAAGCAGGGCGTCGACCAGCCGCTGGACGGTGTCCCGGTCGAACAGGTCGGTGGCGTACTCCGCGAACCCGACGAGCCCCTGGGTCTCGCCGTCCGGCGCCTCCAGCTCGCGAATGTTGAGTCCGAGCTCGAACTTGGCCACGGACGTGGGGACTTCACGGATGCGGGCGCCTTGCAGGGCCGGCAGGTCTCCGGTCCCGACGGCGCTGCCGTTGAAGGCGAAGGACACCTGGAACAGAGGGCTCCACGCAAGCGAGCGCTCGGGGTTGAGCTCCTCCACCAGCCGGTCGAACAGCACGTCCTGGTGCGCGTAAGCGGCCAGGTCGGTGGCCCGGACCCGTTCCAGCAGCTCGCCGAAGGTGGGGTCGTCGGAGGTGTCCGTGCGCAGTACCAGGGTGTTCACGAAGAACCCCACCGTGTCATCGAGGCTCTCCTCGGCACGGCCCGCCACCGGCGTACCGATCGGGATGTCCTCGCCCGCTCCGTACCGGGTCAGAACGATAGCCAGGGCGGCTTGCAGCACCATGAAGAGGGTGGTCCCGGTGGCCCGGGCGAGCGCGACCAGCTGGGCGTGCAGCCCAGCGTCGATGGTGAAGTCGACGCCCGCGCCGCGGAAGGAGCGAGGGGCGGAGCTCGGCCGGTCGAATGGAAGCGGCAGCTGCTCGGGCACCCCGGCCAGGGCCTCGCGCCAGAAGTCCAGCTGGGCGCTCAGCGCGCCGTCCTCGCCGGCATCGGCTTCGGCCGTCTCACGCTGCCACACGCTGTACTGCGCGTAGCGGACGGGCAGCGGCGTGAACTCCGGGGCGGCTCCGCCCAGCCGGGCCTCGTAGGCCTGGGCCAGGTCGCGCAGCAGCGGGCGTACCGACCAGCCGTCGGCGGCGATGTGGTGGATCAAGAGCAGCAGCACATGTTCCGGCGTCGCCTCTTCACCCTCGTCCTCGATGGTGAACAGCCAGGTTCGCAGCGGCACGTCGGCGGCGATGTCGAAGAAGACCGACCCGGCTGCCCCGGACAGGGCCTCGTCCATCCCCTCGCTTCCTACCGTTGCCGCGGTGAGCGTGGGCCGGGCCTTGTCCGCTTCCAGCACCTGCTGGTACGGCAGGCCGTCGACCTCCGGATACAGCGTGCGCAGTGGCTCGTGCCTCTCGACCACGTCGGCCAGCGCCGCCTCCAGCGCAACCGGGTCCACGGCGCCGCGCAGGGTGATACCGAGCGGCATGTTGTAGCGCGGGTTGGGCCCTTCGAGCTGTGCGAGGAACCACAGGCGTTGCTGGGTCAGGGAGAGCGGGATCCGATCAGGAACCACCACGTCCGCGATGGCGGTGCGGGCCGGGCCGGCGGCCGGGGCACCGGCCTGAGCCAGTATCTGCGCCAGACCGGCGACGGTGGGAGCCTCGAACAGTTTGCGGATGTGGATGCGGGAGCCGAGGACCGCCCGGATGCGGCTGATCAGCCGCATCGCCATCAGAGAATCGCCGTCCAGCTCGAAGAAGTTGTCGTCGACTGCGACCCTCGGGACGCCCAGGACCTCGGCGAACAGGCCGCACAGGATCTCTTCGTGAGGTGTGCGCGGCGCAGCACCCGTGGAGGGTGAGGAAGACACTGGAATCCCCTTCGTAGCGGATGGAGCGAATGGGTTGAGTGGGTCTGGTGGAGCGGGAGCATCGGTCGTCCGGGACGACACGGCCGTGCCGCCTTGCCTGGCCGCGTCCGGGCGCGAACGCGGTCCGTCCGGGACGACACGGCCGTGCCGCCTTGCCTGGCCGCGTCCGGGCGCGAACGCGGTCAGCCGGCGTCGGTTCCCAGGAGATGCCGCAGCGTCCGGTGGAAGCCCTCGCGCAGCTGCTCCGCGTCCGCTTCCGTGAAGGCGTCGGCCGAGACCCGCAAGGTGGCATGGATATTGCCGACGGCTCCCCAGCCGAACTCCCACAACGCCGGGAAGTTCGCCCAGCGCGGCGGGACGGGCAGCGTTGACGTACGCAGGGCCGGCAGCCGCAGCCGGGGCACCTCCGTGTCGATGTTGACCAAGTGGACGAAGAGCGGAGCCCCGCCCGTGAGGCGTTGGCTGCCGACGGAACGCAGGATCCGCGAGTACGGCAGGTCCTTGTGCGTGAGGGTCTCCTCGATCGCGTCGGCGTGCCGGACGATGAGTTGCCGGGGGGACGGCTCGCCGGACCACACCGTGCGCACCGGCAGGGTGTTGATCAGGGGGCCCATCATGGCCTGGAGTTCCTCGGTGTCGCGCAAGGCCGCGGGGAGTCCCACGATCGACTCGTGTGCGCGGTCCGCGCCGGCCACCGTGCAGCTGACCGCGGTGAACAGCACCACGGCGGGAGAGACTCGGGCCGCCCGGGCGAGTTCTCGCACCTTCTGGGTGTCGGCCGCGCCCAGACCGAGCGGCAGCGGAAGGAAGGCTCCCCGCTCCGCTTCCCCGGGTGGCGAGGTGCGAGGGAAGATCGTGGGCCGTACACCGCTCAGCCGTTCCCGCCACCAGGAGTCGTCCACCTCCCGTTCCAGCTCACCTGCGGCGTAGGCGAAGTAGTCGGACGCCGGGCCGGTCGGCTCCGGTTCACGTCCGGCGGCGAGTGCCACGTAGGCGAGGCCCATCTCGCGCACCATCAGCGCGAGCGACCAGCTGTCGCCCGCCACATGGTGCACGGCCATCCCGAACCAGTGGTCGTCAGCGGAGGACGAGACGACCCCGGCCCGCACCGGGGGCTCGATGTCCAGCTCGAATGGGATCTCCCAGAGTTCGGCCAGAGCCGCCAGGGCGTCCGGCTCGCCTTGGCGGCCGGGGGGCGGCGTCAGCACGCGCAGCGGTGGCAGGGGCGCCGTCGCCGCGAGCGGTACGGCCATGCCGTCCTCGTACGTCGCACACAGCACGGGATGCCTGCGCACGACGTGGTGCAGAGCACCCTCCAGCCGCCCGGCGTCGAGCGCGCCGCGGATACGGAAACACAGAGGCATGGCGTACATGGGCCGGTCGCCGAGCGCCTCGTGGACCAGCATGGACTGCTGCATGTCGGAGAGGGGGACGAAACTCTCCACGTCAGGCCGCCTGTGGAACAGCGGCGAGCCACGCGGCGAAGCTCGGCGCGCGCAGGCACCAGCTGGGGGAGATTTCCACGCCGGTGAGCCGGCGAACCCGGGCGCTGACACGCAGCGCCAGAAGGGAGTGGCCGCCCAGCATCACGAAGTCGTCGTCGTCCATGACCTCGTCCACCGAGAGCACCTCGCGCCAGATCTCCCGCAGCCGCTCCGCCCAGACGTCTGCTTCGCCGGTGCGGCTGCCATCCGCCGGCCCCGCGAGGGAGGGTGGCGGCGGTAGTTCGCGGCGGGCCACCTTGCCATTGGGCAGCCGGGGCAGCTCCTCCACGAAGATGAACTGGCTCGGCCGCATCGCCGGGGGCAGCAGGTCGCCCGCGTACCGGCGCAACTCGCGCGCGGTGAGGAGGACCTCGGAGGGCCGCACCTCGGACAGCGCCACCGCCGGCCCGGCCGACCCGGAGTCCCGGGTGGCGTAGACGTAGGTGACATCGGCATCCGTGCCGACACTCCAGTCGTCCACGGTGTGGACGGTGAAGCCGGCGTCGGTCAGAATCTCCTTGATCTCCACGCCGACCGTGCTGCTGCGCTCGACCTCCAGGCACACCTGCCCGATGAGCTTCCAGTGTTCGGGGCGGATGCCGCGCAGCACGCTCAGCTCGGCGCCCTCGGTGTTGACCTTCAGGAGATCGATCCGGTCCATGGACATCCGGTCGATCAGGCTCGACAGGTCCGTCGTCTCCACCTCGTGCAGTGTGGCGCTCAACCGCTCTTCGGCGTCCCGCAGGAGCCCCGCGATTTCCTCTTCGGTGCCGGTGCCGGTGCCGGTGCCAGTGCCGGACTGACGGTAGTGCGACTGCACCAGCTCCACGGCCTCGTCCTGACGGCCGGCGCCCAGCCCGGACAGGTAGCTCAGCTGGGGGAAGGAGGTCAGCGTCTCGGAACCGATCCGGTCCGTGACGGCCATCGGCACGATCTCGGCATCCACACCGCCCAGTTCGAGATTGACGCGCAGGTACGGGAGCGTGTCGGGGTTGGGCTCCACCGCCACCAGCCGGATCCCGGGTGCCTGTTCATGGGCCCAGAGCCCGAACAGACCGATGTTTGCGCCCACGTCAAGGACCACGTCGTTCTCGGCGAGCCGGACCCCGAAGCGGGAGTATTCATCCTGCTCGAAGATCTGCCGGTACAAGAACAGCGCCTCGTCCGGCGAAGGAGTTGCAACGGCGGTCCCGCCGGGAAGCTGTACCCGCTGAAGGCCGTCCACGATGGCCGAGTGGGAGCGTGTGGCGGCTACGTAGGCGACCAGCCGTACGCCGGCGGCCTGGTCGGGGACACCGATCACAGTGGCGTCCCGCACCATCGGGTGGCCGCGTAGTACGCTGCCGACCTCCTCCGGCTCCACCCGGACGCCGCGTACCTTGACCTGGTCGTCGATCCGGCCTCGGAACTCAAGGTATCCGGGCTCGGTGATCCGTACGAGGTCGCCCGTGCGGTACATACGGCCGCCGGTGAACGGGTCCGGCCTGAAGCGCTCGGCGGTCTGCGGCTCGTCGTCCAGGTAGCCACCGCCGACGGCGATGCCCCCGATCCACAGCTCGCCGGTCATCCCGGCGGTCACCGGAAGCAACTGCTCGTCCAGCACGTGGCAGTCAACGCCGTCGATCGGTCGGCCGATCGGCGCGATGTCGCCATCGAACGGCTCATCACAGTCCCAGTAAGTGGCGTTGACCGAGGTCTCGGTGGGCCCGTACTGGTTGTACAGGGAGGTGGGCAGCAGCGATCGGAATCGCTTGACCGTGGTCATGTCCAAGGCCTCGCCGCCGCAGAACACCCGCCGCAGCGAGGTGCAGTACGTCAGCTCCTCCTCTTCGACGACGTGGCGGAGCACGGACGGAACGAAGTGGGCGGTGGTGACCTCCGCCTCCTGGATCAGCCGGACCAGTCCCAGGCTGTCGAACTGCAGGCCCGGTGGCGCGATCACGAGGGTGCCGCCCGAGATGAGCGGGGAAAAGATCTCGTGGATAGCGGCGTCGAAGGCCGACGAGGCCTTGTGCAGGACGCGGTCGGTGGATTCGAAGGCGTACGTGCGGTGGCCCCATTCCAGCCGGTTGACCAGGCCCGCGTGGTGCAGACGCACGCCCTTGGGCCGGCCGGTCGAGCCGGAGGTGAAGAGGATCATGGCCGTCTGTTCGGCGGGGCTCGTCTCGCGCCGGCTCAGCCGGCCCAGCTCGGAGAGCGGCGCCGACGCCGTGGCCGGGACCAGCCAGAGCGCCGTGTCACCGCCGTCGGAACCGTGGAGTTCGGGCGTGTCGGTGCCGTCGTACAGGATCACTCGGGGGCGGGCAGAGGCGCAGACCTGTGCCCGGCGCTCGGCCGGGAATTCCGGATCCATGGGGACGGCGACCGCGCCCAGCGTCATCGTCGCAATCAGCGAGCACACGTAGGCGGCGGACCGGGGGAGATGCAGGCCGACGTGGTCACCGGGGCCGACACCGGCGTCGTCAAGCTGTGTGGCAACGGCGGCGACCCGTTCCCACAGCTCCCGGTAGGAGAGCTCGCCGTCGGGTCCGAGCACGGCCGGGCTGTCGGCGTACGGGCCGTCGGCTGTCTGGAGCAGGTCGGGTACGTAGACATGGCTCATGTCAGACCGCCTTCTCGGCCACGGCCGCGATCGCGAGCCGCGGCACTTCTGCGGCGAAACCGCCTTCGACTTCCCGGATGACGGGGCGGGTCGGGCACTCGGGCGCGTCGGCCAGCCCCTCGAGATAGGCAGAGTGGTCGAAGAACTCGGTGAGGAGATCCCACACGACGGCGTTGTTCCGCTGAGCGGAGAAGTAACTCCGGATTCCGTACATGTCTGCGACGTAGTCGCACATGCGGTCGCGCGCTTCTTCGGCCGTCGTCCCGCAGACGATCAGCGGGTCGTATATATCCAACACTTCGAGAGATACGGGAAGTCCACTGAAGTGGTCCTCGAACTCCGAGCGGGTGAAGTGCGCATAGGCATGCCCGGTCGCCGAATATTCGTGCACGGCATCGGTGAAGAACCGCGCCATCGGGCTGGATTCGTCGAAGTCGTGCACGACTACCCGACCACCCGGGCGCACCACACGGACGGCCTCCGCGGCGGCGCGAGGCCGGTCCGCGGGCGCGATGTGGTGGGTCCCGTACGCGAGGAGCGCGGCATCAACAGAGTTGTCGCGCAGCAGGAGCGCCTCGGCGGCCTGGCGCACGGCGGGCAGGCCCTGTGCCAGTGCGCGGGCGACCATCTGAGCGGAGACGTCCCCGGTGACGATGGCCAGCTTGGCGGTGCTGCTGTCGGACCGGCCTGCGACGGCCCGCGCGATGGTGCCGTCCCCGCCGAGCACGTCGAGCACGACGACGTCGCCCAGCGTGTCGGCCGGGGTCGCCAAGGTCAGCAGCCGGTGCGCACCGGTCCATCGCACGAACGAGTCCTGCTGTGCCCGCCGGTACGAGTCACCGCGACCGGTGTCGTCGGAGTCGAACTCGTTTGTCAGGGACAGCAGAGAGGAAAGGGTGTCCGGGTCGTGGGCGCGCGCGAGATCGAGCAGCCCGTAGAGCCGCGGATACTCCGCCGCCACGTTGCGTAGGTACCCGTCGAGTGAGACAGAAGGCAGGTATGAGCCTTCGGACACGGTGAACCGACCCCCTGCAGTGCTTTGCACTGAAAAATAGACGATGAAAAAGACTGCCGTAAGTGGCCGACGTTAGCCGTGAGAACGGAGGAGACTGGTCGGTCTCATGTCAGTCCAGTGGGATTCAATGTACTCTGTGCAGTTTTCCCGGGTCCCTTCTGATACGGAATTCCATCCGGCTGGGACGGGTATCCATGAGGGCCACAGAGAATGTTGGTTTTCGTCATTTACCAGCACCATGAATGTCCCCGACGCATCGGCTTCAAAGGGGTTCAGGGTCACGAGTCTTCCTCCTGGCTCACGGCCTCAACGGAGGTGCCGGAGTGGCGGAGCGCTGACGGCGATCCGCCGTCGATAGGCCGCTGAGGTGCAGATTCATCCTGCGCATAGGCTTCTTCAAAGATCAATGTGCCCTAGGTCACGCCACCAACCGACCGCTAGGAATGTACGGCATCCGGCCCGTATGTCCGTTCTGAAGCTTCCGCCCCATAACCCCAAAGTAGGCCTAGGTCGGGACCAGGGTCCTGCATTCCGGTATCGCTGGATGACCGACACCAGGGCCCTTGACACCGTGCGCTTCACAGGTTGATGATCAACCGAAACTGATCTTGATTATCCCTCTGGAGTTTCGGTCGTGACTGCTCAGCGGAGTTCCCGACTGGTCTTGGATGGCAGTCGATTTTCAGCCTTCAGTCACGCATTGCATGCGCCAATCCCTGGTGGCGTTGATGCGACTGCTTTCGGCCACTCACTGCCGGTCGTACTGTGGCGTGAAGAGGTGCCCCACCCCGCGGACGCCCCCGCCGCGCGACATCGGCTCCGCGCCGAGCTGGCTCGGCCTGTCGACGCTGCGGCCCCGCAGCCGCGCGCCGTGCTCCTGTGTCACAGCGACGGCACCGCCGACCTGGTGTTGTCCGCGCACCGCTCGGTCCTTGACCCCCGCTCACTGCGCGTCCTGGCCGACAGGCTGATGGCGGAACTGGATGCGAACGGCGAGAAGGTCCGCGCGGGAGCTGGAAGGCCTTCCAGCCGAGGGTCGCATTCCGGCCAACTCTCCTCCGGCGAGCCGACTCTGCCCCCATCCGTGGCCCCCGGCTCTGAACTCTGGGAAAACTGGGCCGGTGCCGACTACGTCCAGCGTCCTGGCTGGGCTACCCCGGAGCCCGGTGCGGACGACCGGACCGCCGTCCTGCGAATCGCCCTCACCGCCGGTCCCGCCCTCGGCCCCACCGACGTGTGCGCCACCCTGGCCGTGGCTGCCGCTCTGGTGCTCGGACGGTACGAAGGGCAGGAAAGGCCCATCCTCGCCGCCATCGCGCCCGATCCGGGCCGACCGCCCCGCGCCCTCGGCGCCCACGACTTCGCCACGCTGCTCACTCCCGATCTCTCGGGCGCGCACGACCTGCCCACCCTCGTCACCTCCACACGGCGGCAGCTACGCGACACTTCGCAGCGGTGCGACGCCTCCGAATACCAGGCCCTCACCGAACGCGCCGAGGGGCGCGTCTTCGTTGGTCTCCTCCCCGAGGCGGCCGAGGGGCAGGTTCCCTGCCACAGCGCCCCGTTTCCGCTCACCCTCGTCCCGCGCCGCGACCCCAACGGTGACCTGAGCCTGGAGGCCCACTACCGCCTCCTCGACGTCGACCCGGATTCCGCCACGCGCTTCACCCGCCACGTGACACAGGCGTACGAGGCGATCACCGCCGCCGCTCCCGGTACTCAGCCGTTGGACATCGACCCGCTGGACCAGGAAGAACGGGAGCGGCTGACCGCGATGGGTGCAGGCGGAACCCTGCCGCCTCACCCGCCCGTCCGCGTCGAAGAGCTGTTCACGGCCCGCGCCACAGATTGCCCTGACGACATCGCCCTGGTGTACGAAAACGAACAGACCACCTACGGCCGGCTGCTGCATCGGGCCCGGCAGCTGGCGGCAGGCCTGCTCGCACAGGGGGCGCGCCCGGGCGACCACATCGGGGTCTGCCTGGAGCGCTCCACCGACCTGGTCGTAACCCTGCTGGCCGTGCTGCTGGCCGACGGCGTCTACGTACCCATGGACCCTGCCTATCCCACCGCCCGCCTGGCGGACACCGCGCGCGACGCCGGCCTGCGCCTCCTCGTCACCGAGCTGACCGAAATCCCCGGCGCCGACGGCATCCGACTGCTGCCACCCGCCGCGCTCACCGAGGCCGGTGCGAGCGCACCCGCGCCCCCGGCCCCCGGCCGGGGCCCGGACGAGGCGGCGTACATCATCTACACCTCGGGCTCCACCGGCCGTCCGAAAGGCGTGGTCGTCCCGCACCGCAACGTGATCGCTTTGCTGGAGGCCACCCGTACGGACTTCGCACTCGGGCCGCACGACGTGTGGTCGCTCTTCCACTCCAGCGCATTCGACTTCTCGGTCTGGGAAATATGGGGTGCCCTGCTCACCGGTGCACGTCTGGTCGTCGTCCCGTACTGGGTCTCCCGCTCACCGGACGAGTTCCATGCCCTCCTCGTGAAGGAGGGGATCACGGTACTGAGCCAGACCCCCTCCGCCTTCGGTCAGCTCGTCGAGGCGGACCTGCGACAGGACGACCAGCTGCCGGTACGCCTTATGGTTTTCGGCGGCGAACCGCTGGACACCGCCCCCCTCAGCGGTTGGTTCGACCGCTACCCGGAGTCCCGCTGCCGGCTGGTCAACATGTTCGGCATCACGGAGACCACCGTCCATGTCACGGCCGAGACCATACGGCGCCGCCACGCGCTCGCCGGCTCCCGGTCCGTCGGCCGCGCCCTGCCCGGCTGGCAGGTATACGTACTGGATCCGCGCGGCCGCCCGCTGCCCTACGGAGCCCCGGGCGAGATTCATGTCGCCGGGGCCGGAGTGGCCACCGCCTACTGGAACCGACCCGAACTGACCGAACAGCGCTTCGTGACCGACCCGTTCCGCGGCGGTCGCATGTACCGCAGCGGGGACCTCGGCCGACTGCGCCCCGACGGCAGCCTCGAACACCTTGGTCGGCTGGACAGCCAGGTGAAGGTCAGGGGCTTCCGCATCGAACTGGACGAGATCCGGGCCGTGCTGCTGGACGACCCCTCCGTCAGGTTCGCCGCCGTCGTTCTCGGAGGCGGCGGACCGGGTGGCGACGCCGCCGAGGTGCGCATAGACGCCTATGTGGTGCCGGTGGAAGGCGCCGAAGCCGATCCGCTCGACATACGGCGCCGCGCGGCACGCATCCTGCCGGAGTTCATGGTGCCGGCCGGAGTCACGGTACTGGCATCGCTTCCGCTGACGGTCAACGGGAAGGTCGACGTGGCCAGTCTCCCCGCACCCGAAGCCGCCCGCCTGCGGAACGTACCCACACCGTCTCCAGGCACGGACCCGGGCCCTGCGCCCGGAAACCCCGGGCACGGTTCCGACCTGGTCGGCGCGCTGACCGGGATCTGGCAGGCGGTTCTCGGCGTCTCCGTCGGACCGCAGGACAACTTCTTCGAGCTGGGCGGCAACTCGCTCTACGCAGTACGCATAGCGGCGGCCGTCCGCAACCGAGGCCTGCCGCCGATCCCGCTGCGCGCGTTCTATCGCACCCCGACCGTGAGCGCCCTCGCCAAGGCGCTCGCCTCCGATCCTGACAGTAGGGACGCTCACCGCACATGACAGACAGCACTGGTTCGAATGCCTCGACCGGCGCGGCACGGCTGCCCGACGTGGTCAGATTGCTGCCCAAGCCCGACCCCGAGCAGCTGCAGCGGGAACTCTTCTCTCTCGGCGAGCGCTTCAGCCCGCAGGCGACCTTCGACGCGGGCACGATCATCGAGAACGAGTACGAGGGCTGGCGCGTGCTGTCACTGCGCGGCCCGGACGGCGACCCCGGCCGTACGGACGCCGGCGGCCCCGGCCTCGCCGACTACGCGGACACTCCGTTCATGGCCAAGGTGCCGTACACCGCATCCGTGCTGGCCGGTCTCGGTCCCGCACTGCGCTCGGTCCGGTACATGTCCATGGAGCCGGGCGCCGCGGTGGGTGTGCACACCGACTACCCGTACGGCCTGCCGGTCGGCTGGGCACGGCTGCACATGCCGATCACCACGAACGACCAGGCCGTGATCGTGATCGACGGAGCTGAGCAGCGCTGGCAGCCGGGTGAGCTGTGGTACGCCAACTTCGGCCTTCCGCACCACCTCTACAACCGCGGTGACCAGCCGCGCGTACACCTGGTCATCGACTGTTTCTGTGACCCCGGACTGCTGAACCTCTTCCCCGACGAGTACCGCGCGATCCTGGACCCCGCCGATGTGATGCTGAGGGCGGAGCGGAAGCCGACCGTCCCAGACGAGCTGACGAGCCTCGTGGGTCCGCTGCCGGTGCCCGCGGCGTTCCTGCTCCCGTACGCCGACCCGCCGAGCGCCGCCGAATGGTCCGACCCGGCGCGCCCGGACGCGGCCGGTGAGCTTGTCGTCCGTGACGGGCGGCTGATCCTCGTCGCCGAGGACGAGCCGGACGCCGTGCTGGAGCACATAGGGGACAACGAGTTCCGCTACCAGTGCTGGAGCGAGGAGCGCACCGTGCGGTTCGAGGTCCGCGACGGGGTCCGCAATGCCGTGTTCCGCTACCGCCATGGCAGTTACCGCACGGAGGTCGCTCGTCCGGGCGTCCCCTCGTAAACCCGAAAGCCCCGTACGAACGTAGTCAGGAGAGCCTCACCGATGCCCGACCGTCAGGAAACCTCGATACTCAACATCGGCGTCGATCGGTACGTATTGCGTGCCTGCCAACGCCACGCTGCCGAGACAGTGGCTCTCTGCGCACCTGAGCCCTGGGACTTCGGCCCGACCGTCCCCGCCGAAGGCGTCCGCATTCTGCGCGCCGACGACGTGGGCAACGCCGAGTCGGTGCTGGGGGCCCTGCACCGTGCGGGGCTGGGCGACTACCGTTTCAGCGCCGTCCACTCGGGTGACGAGTTCGCCCTGGTCACCTCGGGCCTGCTGGCCCAGCACCTCGGATGCGCCGGCATGGACCCGCTGGTCGCGTTGAACTTCCGGGACAAGGCCCTGCAGAAGCAGCGGGTGCGGGAAGCCGGCATCTCCACCGCGGCCTCATTGGTGATCGAGGACATCCACGATGTGCGCCACCTTGCTGACACCCCGTTCGCCCGCTCGGTGCTCAAGCCCCTGTCGTACGGCGGCACAGGCTTCACCGCCACCGTCTCCGACTACCCCGGGCTCGCAGCGCTCAGCCGGGACTACCGGGCCCGCCAGCTGGACCGCCGCACTTTTGTGCTGGAGGAGTTCATGGAGGGAGAGGAATGGATTGCCGACGGCGTGGTCTTCGAGGGCGAAGTCCTGTTCTTCGCCCTGGGGAAGTACGGCGAGCCCTGCCTCGATGCGCTGAAGGAGCAGCGGCCGCTGTGGGCGCGGGCCATGGACCCGGATACCGAATCATGGGCCTACGATCTGGCCGCCCCGGTGGTGCGCGGGTCGCTGGAGGCAATGGGGATGTCGACCGGCGTATTCCATATGGAGCTGTTCCACAACCCGGCTACAGGCCAGGTCAGCTTCGGTGAGTGTGCCGCCCGGCGCGGAGGCGGCCTCACCGAAGAGCAGGTGCTGCACAAGTTCAACGTCGACCTGTCCGAGTGCGGCGTACTGTGCGCTCTTGGCAAGCGGCCCGAGCTGGACGTGAAGATCCGCCCGGGCGCAGTAGGCCACACTCATCTGCTGGGCCGCCCCGGCACGATCATCAGCTACCCGTCGGTTGGCGAGCTCCAGGAACTCCCCGGTGTGGCGTACGCACGCTACGAGCATCCCTTCGGCAGTTCGCTGCCGGACTCCATCCAGTTCATCGGCCAAAGCCTCGGTCTGATGCTGATCACCGGGGACACGAACGAGGAACTCACCTCGCGGGTGACGGAACTGCGCAACTACGTGGACGAGCGCCTTGTCGTGGCATCGCCCCGCATGACCTTCCGGGAGCACCGGGAGTGGCACCAGTCCCACTGGCCGGACCACGCCGGCCTCGGTGGCGGAGTGTACGAGCCGCCGACCGCGTGAGCCGCCCGGCCTCACGCGGGGGCTGGACTTCGCCGGCCAGAGTCACAAGGACCGCGCCGGCGTGATCGCCGGGCACGGCAGGGAGTTGCGCCGACGCTCGGCCGGCGAAAGATGTGGGCCGGCCGGCCACCACGTGTGAGCACAACCGCCAGCCCACCCGGGACCAGGCCGGCGCCACTCTGGCAGCGACAGCCCGATCCAACCGGACGCGAACGCCGGGCGGATCGGGCTGTGAATGGGTGGGGTGGTGGCAGGTCGGCACCGAACCGGCACCGCCAACCCGTCCCCGGGGCCCTCAGGGCGCGTACGTCTCTCCGCCGAGGGTGAGACCGGCACTGCCCGCCGTGCTGTCGGCCAGCCAGGCCTCGAAGGCGGGCAGGTCCGCCTCCGGGAGGGCGACCTCGATCTCCACCGCGGAGCCGTAGCGCAGGTCCACCACGGTCCGGCCCGTGGCGCGCAGGTCGTTCTGGACCTTGCCCGCCCGCTGGTGGTCGACGGTGACGGTGGCCAGCCGGTAGCGGCGCCGGGTGACGGTGCCGAGCTCGTCGAGGGCTTCCCCGACGACCCCGCCGTAGGCCCTGATCAGCCCGCCGGCGCCGAGCTTCACACCGCCGTAGTAGCGGGTGACCACGGCGACCGCGTAGCGGACGTCGCGGCGCATGAGCATCTGCAGCATGGGGACCCCGGCGGTGCCGCCGGGCTCGCCGTCGTCGCTGGCCTTCTGCGCGGAGGCGTCGGCACCGATGACGTAGGCGAAGCAGTTGTGCGTGGCGGTGGAGTGCTCCTTGCGGATGCGCGCCACGAACTCCTGCGCCTCCTGCTCGGTGGCGGCGGGCGCGAGCGAGCACAGGAAGCGCGAGCGGTTGATCTCGGACTCGTGCACGCCCTCGCGGGCCACCGTCACGTACTGGTCTGCCTTCACCGCTCCACCCTACGGGGAATCGGACATGTGTCTTTTCGGTTGATGCGGCAGAGCAGCGGACGCGGCAGCGGACGACGACGGCAGACGAGAACACCAGGAGGCGGCGCGCGTGTACGGCGATCCGGCAACCATCCGAAAGATCCTCACCGAGCTCGGTGACACCTGGGCCGTGGTGGGCCTCTCGAACAACGAGGACCGGGCGGCCTACGGAGTCGCCCGCGTGCTGCAGCAGTTCGGCAAGCGGGTGATCCCCGTGCACCCCAAGGCCGAGACCGTGCACGGCGAGCCCGGCTACGCCTCGCTGGCGGAGATTCCGTTCAAGGTGGACGTGGTGGACGTCTTCGTGAACAGCGAACTGGCCGGACCGGTGGCCGACCAGGCTGCCGCCGTCGGCGCCGACGCCGTCTGGTTCCAGCTCGGCGTGATCGACGAGGCCGCCTTCGAGCGGACCCGCGAGGCGGGGCTGGCGATGGTCATGGACCGCTGCCCGGCGATCGAGATCCCCGCGCTCTAGGGTCCGACCCCGCGACCGTGCCGCCGTGCGCATGCGCGGTCGCGGCGGCCGGCGCGGGTACCGGCGGCGACACCGGCGGGACCGACACCGCGAGGGTCATCTCCATCGGCACCGGGCCGTCGTTGCGGTAGGAGTGCGCGACGTTGGCCTCGAAGGCGGCCGCTGCCCCGGCCGGTACGCGGAACTCCTCCTCGCCGACCACCAGGGTCAGCTCCCCCGCCGTGACGTGGAGCATCTCGATGGTGCCGGAGGGGTGCGGGACGGAGTCCGTCCCCTCGCCCGGCACCAGGTGCCAGGTCCACAGCTCCATCGGCCCGCGCTGGTCGGTACCGATCAGCATGGTCGTCGAGCTGCCCGCCTCGCTCGCCCAGATCCGGACGACCTGTTCCGGCGGGACGATGCGGACCTGTGGTCCCCGGTCGTGGTCGAGGAGCGTGGAGATGCTGACGCCGAGCGCGTCGGCCAGCCTGACCGTGGTGCCCACGCTGGGGTTCGTACGGGCCTGCTCGATCTGGATGATCATCCCGCGGCTCACTCCCGAGCGGGCGGCCAGGGAGTCCAGGGTGAAGCCGCGCTCGGCACGCCACCTCTTGAGGTTCCCGGCGAGCGCCTGGGTGAGCTGTTCGAGATCCGACACCATTCCGTCCAATATTTTGGATGACATAGTTCAATGGACTGCACTAACCTGCCGGGTATTCGATGCTGCACCCCAGCGTTCATTGCACTGTACTGCGAGGCCCTCCCATGACCGCCCTCTTCGCCCTGGCCACAGCCGTGCTGTGGGGCCTCGCCGACTTCGGCGGCGGGCTGCTCACCCGCCGGATCCCGGCGCTCACGGTGGTCGTCGTCTCGCAGGTGGTCGCCGTCGTCGTGCTGGGCGCGGTGGTCCTCGGCACCGGCGCCTGGCGGGAGGCCGGGCCGCAGCTGTGGTTCGCCGTCGGCGCGGGCCTGGTCGGACCGGTCGCCATGCTCAGCTTCTACAAGGCGCTGGCCCTCGGCCCGATGGGCGTGGTCTCGCCCCTGGGCTCCCTCGGGGTGGTCGTGCCCGTGACCGCGGGACTGATGCTGGGCGAGCGGCCCGGTCCCGGCCAGTTCGCGGGCATCGTCGTGGCCGTCGCCGGCATCGTCCTCGCGGGCGGGCCGGAGCTGCGCGGTGCGCCCGTCCAGCGGCAGGCCGTCGTCCTCACTCTGGTCGCGGCCTTCGGCTTCGGCGCGGTGATGGCGCTGATCGCGCAGGCGTCCACCACCCTCACCGGGCTGTTCCTCGCCCTGTTCGTCCAGCGGGTCACCAACGTCGCCGTCGGCGGCGCCGCGCTGTGGGCCCAGGCCGGGCGCGGCGTCCCGGCCCTCCCGGCGGGCACCGGGCCGGGAGTCCTGTGGGGGATGCTGCCCGCCCTGGCCTTCGTCGGCCTCGCGGACGTCGCGGCGAACGGCACGTACTCCATCGCCGCCCAGAACGGCCCGGTCACGATGGCCGCCGTACTGTCCTCGCTCTACCCGGTGGTCACCGCGCTCGCCGCTTTCGCGGTCCTCAAGGAGCGCCTGCGCACGATCCAGGCGGCGGGCGCCGGCCTGGCCCTGGCGGGAACGGTTCTCCTGGCGGCCGGCTGACCGGCCCTACGCCTGCTCCGCCTCCGCCAGTTCGCCCTGCGCGACTGCGGTCTGCACCGGCCCGGTCTGCACGAGCCCGGCCGCCGCCGGCTCGGCCTGCGCGACCCTGGTCTGCACGACCCCGGCCTCCGCCGGCCCCGCCTCGGCCGGCTCGGCCCCCGCCGGCTCGGCCCCCGCCGGCTCGGCCTCAGTCAGCTCGGCCTCAGTCAGCTCGGCCAGCCCGCGCAGCTGCTCCGGGGTCATCCCGTCGGGGATCGGCACCGGCGCCGGCGTGCGCAGCGGCGGCTGCCAGCCCGTCTCCGGCTGCCAGCGCCGTACGATGCGCGCCGGCGCCCCCGCCACCACGGCGTGGTCCGGCACCTCACCCCGCACGACGGCCCCCGCGGCCACCACGACGTTGCGGCCGAGCCGCGCCCCCGGCAGGATCACCGCGCCGGTGCCGAGCCAGCACCCCGGGCCGATCTCCACCGGCGCGTTGCGCGGCCACTGCCGTCCGACGGGCTCGTGCGGGTCGTCGTAGCTGTGGTTCGTGGACGTGATGTAGACCCCGGGACCGCAGAACGTGTTCGCCCCGATGGTGATCCGGGCGTCGGCGATGACATGGCTGCCGCGTCCGATGACCACCCCGTCGCCGAGCACCAGCATGGGCTCCGCGCCCAGGTCGAGGTCCGGCATCATCCCGGCGGTGAGGGTCACCTGCTCGCCGATGATGCAGTGCCCACCCAGCCGGATCCACGGCTCGCCGAAGATCGTGCCCTGCGGGAAGGCGAGCCGGGTGCCGTGCCCGATCGCGCCGAACCGCAGCCGCCCCGGGGTCTGCGCGGTGACCGCACCGGCCTGCTGCATCCAGCGCCAGCCGGTGTGGACCACGCGGCTCGCCAGCCGGCGGCGCAGGGCCGTCAGAGATGAGAACGTGTTCTGTTTCTTCGGCACCCGGCCACGGTAGTGCGCCGGACCCCCGTCGTCCGGACCACGATCCTGTGATCTTCACCCCATCGCGGGCACGGCGGGCCGCGTGCCCTACGGTGCCGTTAGCGCGGCACCCGGACGACGGACGGCGGACGACACGTACGACGGACGACAGATGGCAGACGACGGACGACGGACGACGGACGACAGAGGAAGAGAACATGACGCACCAGGCGGCCCAGGCACTCGTGGCGGGTGTCGGCGGCAAGCACCCGGACATCGACCCGACGGCCTTCACCGCTCCCACCTCGGTCGTGGTCGGCGATGTCACCCTCGCCGCCGGCGCGAGCGTCTGGTACTCGGCGGTGCTGCGCGCCGACTGCGGCCCGGTCACGCTCGGCGCCGACAGCAACGTGCAGGACAACTGCACCGTCCATGTGGACCCGGGCTTTCCGGTCTCGATCGGCGAGCGCGTCTCCATCGGCCACAACGCCGTCGTGCACGGCTGCACGGTCGAGGACGACTGCCTGATCGGCATGGGCGCGACCGTGCTGAACGGCGCCGTGATCGGCGCCGGTTCCCTGGTGGCCGCGCAGGCGCTGGTCCCCCAGGGCATGGTGGTCCCGCCCGGCTCGCTGGTGGCGGGCGTCCCCGCCAAGGTGCGGCGCGAGCTGACAGAGGAGGAACGCGAGCACATCCGGATCAACGCCGCGATGTATGTGGAGCTCTCCCGGCAGCACCGCGCCTCGGTCACCCCGGACGCTTAAGCCGTCTCTTCCGGATCCTGCCTGACCCGGGACGCCTGGCACGGCACCTCACCGCGTTGTCGCGTCGCGCGAGTACGACACGTACGAGCTGCGACGCTCCGCCTTGCGATGCACCGCACAGACGCCGCGGGCTCAAGCGGCAAGATCCGAAAGAGACGGCCTAGCCTCGGGCCTCCCACGCGGCCACGAGCAGGGCCCTGACGGCCCTGTGATCCGGGTCGTGCGAGAAGGGTCCGCGGCGGGCGGTGAGCAACTGCCCCGCCCTCCCCTCCCGAAAGGTCCGCTCGGTGGGGGCGGCGCCCCGCGTGAGCAGCCGCTCCACCAACGCGGGGTAGCCGAAGCGGGCGGCCCAGTCGAGCGCGGTGCAGTCCCTCATCTCCTCGTCGATGCCGGCGCCCCGGTCCAGCAGCAGGTCCACGAGTTCCGTGTGCTCGCGCTCCCTGAACGAGGCCGCCAGGACCAGCGGCACATAGCGCAACCTTCCGGCGGGACCCCCGGGCGGGGCGCCCGCATCGAGCAGTGCCCGGGCGACGTCCGTGTACCCGTTCATCGCCGCCAGTGCCATCGGCGTCGCCTCGCTGTACGGTCCTGCGTCGAGCCGGGGGTCGGCGCCCGCCGCGAGAAGCAGCCGGACGATCTCCGCGTGCCCGGCGCACACGGCCAGATCCAGCGCCCTCCGGCCGCCGGGGACCCAGGCGTCGACCTCGGCTCCCCCGGTCAGCAGGCGCTGCACCAGGACCGTGTCGCCGTTCTCCGCCGCCCGTCCCAGCCCGTTCGCCAGCGGGTGGTACTGGTCCGACCGGCCCTCCTCGGACCAGTCCCCCACCGGTCGCCGCACCGCCGTCAGTCCCCGACCGCGGCCCGGACCGCCGGCTGCGCGGGGATCTCCGCGGCGGCTGACTCGGCGGCCACCGCAGCGGCCGCCTTCTTCATGCGGCTGCGCACCACCAGCGTCACCGCGAGCCCGCACACCACGGCCAGCCCCAGCGCCAGCCAGGAGAACCGCTTCAGCCACGGCTCCGCGACGATCCCGACCGAGTAGACGACGGCGGTGGTGCCGCCCGCCCAGAGGATCCCACCGAGGATGTTGGCGATCAGGAACCGCCAGTACGGCATGTGCAGCACGCCCGCCAGCGGCCCGGCGAAGATCCGCAGGAGCGCCACGAACCGCCCGAAGAAGACGGCCCACATGCCCCACTTCTCGAAGGAGCGTTCCGCCAGCGCCACCTGCTCGGGCCCGAAGTGCTTCGGGAAGCGCCGGCCCAGCCGCTCCAGCAGGGGCTTGCCGCCCCGGCGGCCGATCGCGTAGCCGATCGAGTCGCCCACGATCGCCCCGGTGATCGCGCAGATCCCCAGGACCACGGGGTCGA
The DNA here is from genome assembly GCF_053610945.1 of Streptomyces sp. NPDC054849. Lineage (NCBI taxonomy): Bacteria > Bacillati > Actinomycetota > Actinomycetes > Kitasatosporales > Streptomycetaceae > Streptomyces > Streptomyces sp. NPDC054849. The sequence continues at coordinate 19,506 of NZ_JBSGZI010000008.1, read as the reverse complement.
TCTCCCCGTGCTGCGAGGCCAGCAGCGCCGAGCTGACCAGGATGATCTCTCCCGGCAGCGGGATGCCGAGGCTCTCCAGCCCGATGACCAGTCCCACCAGGAGATAGATGCTGACCGCCGGAATCGTCTCCAGCCATTCCTGGATGTGCACCGGTACGTCCTCCCGAGTCGTCACCGGCGCGCCCCCTGTGACACGCCGAACGGGCAGCCTATCGGCTCCCCACCACGACCTTTGACTTCAGCGGCAGGTCACGCGACGACCGGCCCGCGAACACCGCCCGGCGGCCGGTGCCCAGCACCCAGGTCCGCTGCTCCGGATCCCAGGAAGACAGGGCCCGGGCGTCGATGTCGACGGTGACACACTGCGCCTGCCCCGGCGCCAGGGTGAGCCGCCGGTAGCCTGCCAGCGCGCGCACCGGCTGGTCGAGCTGCAGGTCCGGGGACGGGCCGACGTACACCTGGGCGACCTCGGTGCCCTTGCGGCGGCCGGTGTTGCGGACGGTGAACTCCACCCGCAGCCCGCCCCATTGCCCGTGTGCGCCGCCCGGCCGGACCGCGAGCCTCTCGTAGTGCCAGGTCGTGTACGAGAGCCCGTGCCCGAAGGGGAACAGCGGGGTGACCCGCTGGGCGTCGTACCAGCGGTGGCCGACGTGTACGCCCTCGGAGTGCTCCTGCCGGCCGCCCACCCCCGGGTAGCGCCGCGGGTCGCCGCCGACCGGGGTCGCCTGCTCGTCGGCCGGGAAGGTCTGGGTGAGCCGGCCGCCCGGGTCCACGTCCCCGAAGAGGAGGTCGGCGGTGGCTCCCGCGCCCTCCTGGCCCGAGTAGTACATCTGGAGGACCGCACCGGTACGGGGGAGCCACGGCATGGTCGTACTGGAGGAGGTGTTGAGCACGACCGTCGTACGGGGGTTGGCGGCGGCCACCGCCTCGATCAGCCGCTCCTGCCCGCCCGGGAGGGCCAGCGAGGTCCGGTCCCGGCCCTCGGTGGCGTCCTCGTAGGCGAAGAGGACCACACTGCGGGCCGACTTCGCGGTCTTCACCGCCTCGGCGAGGTCCGCGGCCCGGAACGCGCCGGTGATGTGCCGCAGCCGGAAACGCTGGCCCTTCTCCCCGCCCGCGGCCGTCACGGCGAGCCGGTGGGTGCCCGCCTTGAGGGTGAGGGTGCGGCGGCGGACCGTCATCCCGTCGGGAGCCGAGCCGAGCAGTCCGCCCGCGAGGTGCTCGGCCGCGCCCTGCCGGACGGGGAACAGCTCCTCCCCGTCGAGGCGCACGCCGGGCCGCTTCCCGGTGTAGTGGACGAGCAGGGTCCACTCGTCGTCCGCCGTCAGGCGGAACTCGCCCTCGTGGCTCCAGCCGCGCCCCGGGGCCACGACGCGGTCGTCCAGGTCGGCGGCCGGGGTCAGCAGGCTCCCCGGGAGCGGCCGCCCGTACAGGTCCTCGCCGAGGGCGTAGCGCACGGTGGAGCCGTTCCCGGCCCGCTGCCGGATGGCGGTGAGCGGGGAGGGCGCCCCGTCGGGGACGACGTGCGCACTGCCCCCGCCACCGACGAAGGGGATCCGGCCGGTGGGCCCGATCACCGCGATCGAGCGGGCGGCGGCGCCGGTCAGGGGCAGGGTGCCGTGTTCGTTGCGCAGCAGCACGGCCCCGGCGGAGGCCACCTTGCGGGCGAACCGGGCCCCGGCGGCGGCATTGCGCGGGGGCCGGGCGGCGGGCCGGGCCGCGAGCAGCCCGAAGCGGTCCATGGTGGTCAGGATCCGGTGGACGGCGAGGTCGACGAAGGCCTCCGGTACGGTCCCGCCGCGCACCGCCTCTCGCAGCGGACGGCCGAAGTGGGTGCCGCCGGGCATCTCCATGTCGAGGCCGGCGCCGATGGCCGCGACGGTGCTGTGGGTGGCGTCCCAGTCGGACATCACCCAGCCGTCGAACCCCCAGCCGCCGCGCAACAGTTCGTCGAGCAGCGGCTTGCTCTCGCAGGCGTAGACGCCGTTGACCTTGTTGTACGCGCCCATCACGGCGCCCGCGCCGGCGGCCACGGCGGCCTCGAAACCCCGTAGCTCAGTCTCGTGCAGGGTCTGCTCGGCGGCGATCACGTCGACGGTGTCGCGGCCGTGTTCCTGGTTGTTGAGGGCGAAGTGCTTGACGGTGGCGATGACGCCCTCGTCCTGGATGCCGCGGACCATCTCGCCCACCAGGTCGGCGGTCAGGCGCGGGTCCTCGGCGAAGGTCTCGAAGTTCCGGCCGGCGTACGGGGTGCGGATGAGGTTGGCCATCGGCGACAGCAGGACGTCCTGGCCGAGCGCGCGGGCCTCGCGACCGACGACCCGCCCGTACTCGCGGGCCAGCGCCGGGTCGAAGGCCGAGGCGAGCAGGACGGGCGCGGGCAGCGCGGTGGCGGGTTCGGCGACGCGCACCCCGGCGGCTCCGTCGGCGATGCGCAGCGCCGGGATGCCGAGGCGCGGCACCCCGGGCACGTAGCCGGCCTGGCCGAGGGGGGCCGGGTCGCGGGCGCCGTGCAGCAGGGCGGTCTTCTCGTCGAGGGTGAGCCGCTCCAGGAGGGCGTCGATCCGGTGGGCGCCCCCGGGCTCGGCGTCGGCCGGCACGCCGGGGGCCGGCGTGCGGAGCGCCGCGTCCGGCGGCACGGTGGGGGCGCAGGCGCCTGCCCCCAGGACCCCGCCCACCACGCCCACCGCTCCGAGCAGCCGCATCGCGGAACGTCTGGACACGGCCTCGTTCATGGACGCTCCCTGCGGCGTGGGTCGGCGGGAGCGGCCCCGCGCCGGACCGCTCCCCCGCCCACTGTGGGCCGCGCACGCGCGGGTGCCCGCAGGGACGCGCCACCGGGGAGCCCAGGTTCAGCCCTCCGGCAGCGGGGGCACGCCGTCGGCGTTGCGCTGGGGCTCGTCCTGTCGCTGCACCCGCGCCTCGGTGCGGTGCCCGCGCGCGACGTAGTCCCGTACGACGGCCTCCACCGCGTCCTGCGGCGAGCCGACGCCGGCGAGCACCATCACCTCCACCACGAGCTCGGCATCGAGGCTGATGTTGACCTTGGCCACGGGCGCTCCCTCCATCGTCGTGCGACGGACTCTAGGGGGTACCGCCCGTGGCCGCAGCCCTTGGCTCAGGCCGTCTGGTTGGGGCGCAGCGTCCAGACGACGGTCATCTCGCCCGTGACGGCCTCGTCCTCGCGCTGGATGGCGACGGTCACCGGGAACTCGGGGCGGCCGCCGGCGTCGAGTTCGGCGACTACCTCCGCCGCGGGGCGGCCGAGGGTGGCGGTGGCGGTGACGACGCCCTTGGCGAGCTTCTTGTAGCCGATCTCGGCCTTCACGGCGAGGGGCACCGCGCGTGAGAGCTGGTCGCCGAAGGCGGCCAGGACGATCGCGCCGCTCGCGGACTCGGCGAGGGTGAACATGGCACCGGCGTGCGGGCCGCCGACGTGGTTGTGGAAGTCGGGCTGGTCCGGAAGCCGGACGACCGCGCGCTCGGGGGTGGTCTCCAGGAACTGGAGGTTCAGGGTCCGGGCCATCGGCACCGTCGCGGCGAGCAGTTCGCCCACGTTCATCTGGTCTGCGCTCATGGACCGCGATGTTACCCACGAGTAGACCTGCTTGGCCAGAGCTCCCACGGGGGCGGCCGTGGCTCCCGCAGGCCGCTCCCACTATCGTTACCGGCCATGTGGCCAGGACAGCAGCAGCCGCCCGGGGGCGAACAGAACCCTCAGGACGCGCATCAGAACCCGTACCAGCAGCCGGGGCAGCCGGGACAGCCAGGGCAGCCGAACCCGTACCAGCAGCAGCCCGGTTACGGATATCCGCAGCAGCCGGGGTACCAGCAGCCCCAGAGCATTCCCGGCCAGCAGTGGAGTCCGCCCCAGGCGCCCCAGGCGCTCCAGCAGCCCCAGGGAGGCGGCGGAAGCCCGTACTCCACCAAGACCGTGGCCATCGTCGCGGCAGCCGCGGTGGTCGTGGCGGCCGCCGGGACCGGCGCGTTCGTCCTGACCCGGGACGACAAGAACACGGGGGCGAACGACAAGCCGCCGGCCGCCTCCTCCTCGGCACCGGTCTCCAGCGAGCCCGCCCCGGCCGGCAGCAGCCCCAACCCGCGGGCCGGCGGCGAGGCGAAGCCCGTCATCCCCGGCTGGAAGGTCGTCGTCAACACGAAGTACGGCGTCGCCTACGACGTGCCGCCCGAGTGGAACGTCAACGAGTCCGGCGTGATCCTCTTCTACGAAGACGAGGTCAAGAAGGACGGCAAGCCGGTCATCACGATGTCCGGGACCGCCACCTTCAAGCAGGAGTGGTGCACGGTCGACAAGAACGCCGACGGCAGCCTCGAGAAGTTCTCCATCGCGGACGCCGGCGTCAAGGGTGCCCAGGGCGCCAAGGACACCGCCCAGGCGGCGACCGACAACACCGGCACGTGGGTCTGGGCGGGCTTCGCCCAGAAGGAGCCCAAGGGAACGGTCAAGGTGACCGATCCCAAGGAGTTCACGACCACGTCCGGCCTCAAGGGCCACATGGTGGTCGCCACCGCTCCGAACGTGAAGAAGGAGCACAAGTGCTCCACCGACGGCAAGGCCGTCGGCTTCGCCTTCAAGAACGCAGTCGGTGACTTCGCCAGCTTCGCGATGATCACTGCTGCGGGCGTGAAGGAAGAGGTTCCGGCCGACGTCTCCGACAAGATCCTCAGCTCCATCCGGCTCGCCACCAGCTGATCACCGCGTCCGATCGCCCGGGCCGGCAATCCGTTTGGATTCTCGGCCCGGGGCGGGGATAGTCCGGGGGTGAGTTCTCCCTTCGCCGCACCGCCCCGTACGCCGGCACGCCGTCGCCGCCCCTCCTGGGCCGGCCGCAACTACACCTTGCTGACGGGCGCGGCGGTGGTCACGAACCTCGGCAGCCACGGAGCGCTCATCGCGGCCGCCTTCGCGGTCCTGGAGGCCGGCGGATCCGGCGGCGACGTCGGGCTGGTCGCGGCCGCCCGCACCCTGCCGCTCGTCCTCTTCCTGCTCGTCGGCGGCGCCATAGCCGACCGGCTGCCGCGCCACCGCGTGATGGTCGCGGCCAATGCCCTGAACTGCCTCTCGCAGGCCGCCTTCGCCGTGCTCGTCCTCGCCGGCGACCCGCAGCTGTGGCAGATGATGCTGCTGACCGCCCTGTGCGGCACCGGAACGGCCTTCTTCAATCCCGCGGCCGAGGGCATGCTGCTGTCGACGGTCTCCGGAGAACACGCCAACCGTGCCTTCGCACTCTTCCGGATGGCGATGAACGGCGCCGGCATCGGCGGCGCGGCCCTCGGCGGCGCGATGATCGCCGCGATGGGCCCCGGCTGGGTCCTGGCCGTGGACGCGGCCGCCTTCGCGATCGCGGGTGCCCTGCGTGCCTTCCTCGACGTCAGCCACGTCACCGACCGGCTCCCCGGCGGTGGCCTGCTGGCCGATCTGCGCGAGGGCTGGGTGGAGGTCCGCACCCGCCCCTGGCTGTGGAGCATCGTGCTCCAGTTCTCCGTCGTCGTCGCGGTCGTCGGCGCCGCGGAGGCGGTCTACGGACCGCTGGTCGCCCGGGACCGGCTGGGCGGGCCTGCGCCCTGGGGGGTGGCCCTGGCCTTCTTCGGCGCCGGCACCATCGCCGGGGCCGTCCTGATGGTGGCGTGGAAGCCGCGCCGGCTGCTGCTGGTGGGCACCCTGTGCGTGTTCCCGCTGGCGCTGCCGTCGGCGGGACTGGCCGTGCCGCTGCCCGTGTGGGGGCTGTGCGTGGTGATGTTCGTCAGCGGAGCAGCGATCGAGGTCTTCGGCGTGAACTGGATGACCACGATGCACCAGGAGATCCCGGAGGAGAAGTTCTCCCGGGTCTCCGCCTACGACTGGTTCGGCTCGGTGTCGATGCTCCCGCTGGCCACCGCCCTGGCCGGCCCGGCCGAATCGGCCTTCGGCCGCACCACGGCCCTGTGGGGCTGCGCGACCCTGGTCGTCCTGGTCACCGGCCTGGTCCTGCTGGTCCCGGACGTCCGCCGTATGACGCGCACCCCCCACGGCAAAACCACCGCCCTCAACCTCCCCACCGCCGGCCTCGCCGACCCAAAGTCAGCCGACCCTAGGCCGGTCGACCCCAAGCCGGCCGACTCCAGCCCGGCCGGCGTGTGAGGCGCTCGTTCAGCCCCGGGCGGCGTGTGAGGCGCGAGGCCCGGGCGGCGCCCCGGCAGGCGGCCGGCGCGGCCGCTCACCCCACCCTGAACGCCCCCGTCGGCGGAGCCGGCGAAGCCACCGCGTCCGCGTCGCCCACCGGCACCGCCCCCTTCATGAACCGCACCACCCCGTCCCCGTACTCCACCCTGGCGGGAAACGCATCGCCCGCGCACCGCCGAGCCAGCGCAGCCACCGGAAGCCCGCCGTCGGAGGCCAGGAGCACCGCGTTCCCGAAGCGCCTGCCCCGCAGCACCGCCGGCTCCGCGATCAGCGCCAGCTCCCCGAAGACCTCCGCGTGGTTCGCCACCTGCGCCCGCAGGAAGTCGAACGGCGCCCCGTCGGCCAGATTCGCCGCGTACAGCCCGCCGGGACGCAGCACCCGCGCGGCCTCCCGCGCGTACTCCACCGACGTGAGCTGCGCCGGTACCCGAGAGCCGCCGAACACGTCGGCCACCACCACGTCCGCGCTCGCCGCGGGCGCCGCCTCCAGCCAGGCCCTGGCATCGGCGGTGTGCACCGTGATCCCGGACCCCTCCGGCAGCGGCAGGTGTTCGGCGACCAGCTCGACCAGGCCCGCGTCGAACTCGACGACGGTCTGCCGGGAGCCCGGCCGCGTCGCCGCGGCGTAGCGCGGCAGGGTGAGCGCACCGCCGCCCAGGTGCAGGAGGTCCAGCGCGAGCCCGGGCTCCGCCACGCAGTCCAGGACGTGCCCGAGGCGGCGTGCGTACTCGAATTCCAGATGCTGCGGATCGTCGAGGTCCACATACGACTGCGGGGCTCCGTCGACGGTCAGCAGCCAGGCCCGTTCCCCGTCCACGTCCGGCATCAGCTTGGCGGTGCCCTGCCCCACGTCCCGGATGACCGGGATCTGTTCGTCGCTCACCGCTCCATTGTCCGGCAGTGTCAGACGGCCCCGCCCTGCCGGGCCGCCCCGTCCGACCAGACCTTCGCGGCCTCGGCGACGTGCTCCGCGGCCTGCGCCAGCCCGGCCCGCGCCGCCGGGTCCCGCCGCGCGGGGTCCAATACGTTGCGCCCGAAGGCCTTGCGGGCGGCCGCCGACGGGGTGATGAGCAGGACGCGCGCGCCTGCCTCCCGCAGCCGCGCGGCCTGCGCGGCCGGCGAGGGGACGAGTCCGGATCCGAGCGAGATCGGCGCGATGATCACGACGCGCTCGTGGCCGGCGGCGAGGTCGGCGTTGGTGGCGGAGCGAACCCCGCCGTCGATGAACCGCCGCCCGGCGACCGTCGCCGGCGGCCAGACCCCCGGCACCGCGCAGCTCGCCGAGACCGCGTCGACGAGCCCGGCGCCGCTCTCCCTGTCGAAGTCGGCCGGCTCACCGGTGAGCGCGTCCACGGCGGTGACCACGAACCGCCGCTCGGGCCATTCGTGCGAGACCAGCCGGGCCGCCAGCACGTCGCGCCGCGCCGCCTCCGGCCCTGTGTCGGCGGCCAGGGCCATGGCGCCGATCCGCTGACGGTAGGCCGTGACGTCGCGCGAGCGTGCCATCGCGACGGCGTAGCGGGCGATGATGCCCGCCCCCAGTTTCGCGGCCTGCTCACCGGTGGCGTCGCCGAGCTGGCGTTCGTACAGCTCCTGGACGGTCAGCCGTCCGGAGGTGAGCTGAGCGCCGACCACCGAGCCGGCCGAGGTGCCGACGACGAGGTCGGCGGTGGTGAGGTCGACGCCCGCGCGGGCGAGCCCGTAGAGGATGCCGCACTCCCAGCCGACGCCGGTCAGTCCCCCGCCGCCCAGCACCAGTGCCGTGTCGCCGCCCATCGCCGCCCGCCCCTCTGTCCCGCGCATGCCTGTGGTGACGGCAGTCTGACGCAGCAGCGCCGCCGTCACCACAGAGGGGTCCGGATCAACCGGGGGTCACCCCGGTACGGCCGTCACCCCAGCACGGCCGTCACCGTCCCCGCTCCGACGGTCCGCCCGCCCTCGCGGATCGCGAAGCCGAGCCCCGACTCCAGCGGGACGTCCCGCCCGAGCTCGACGGTCATCGTGACCGTCTCCCCCGGCCGGGCCACGCCGGCCTCCCCGAGGTCCACGTCCCCGACGACGTCGGCGGTGCGGATGTAGAACTGCGGCCGGTAGCCGGTGGCGACCGGCGTCGTACGGCCGCCCTCGCGCCCGGAGAGCACGTACACCTGCGCCCGGAAGCGCCGCTTCGGCGTCACGCTGCCGGGGGCGGCCACCACGTGCCCGCGGCGCACGCCGTCGCGCGGCACCCCGCGCAGCAGCAGCGCGACGTTGTCCCCTGCCTCGGCGGACTCCATCGGCTTCCCGAAGGTCTCCAGGCCCGTGACGACCGTCTCGGCGGGTTCGCCGTCACCGCCCAGTATCGCGACGCGGTCGCCGAGGCGCACGCTGCCGCGCTCGACGGCGCCGGTCACGACGGTCCCGCGGCCGGTGATGGTCAGTACGTTCTCCACCGGCAGCAGGAACGGCGCGTCCGTGTACCGCACCGGCGTGGGCACGTACGTGTCGACCGCGTCCAGCAGCGCCTCGATCGCCCCGGTCCACCGCGGGTCGCCCTCCAGCGCCCCGAGCCCGGAGACCCGGACGACCGGCGCGCCGTCACCGCCGTAGCCGTGCGCGGTGAGCAGCTCGCGGACCTCCAGCTCGACCAGGTCGGTCAGCTCGGGGTCCCCGGCGTCGGCCTTGTTGAGCGCCACCACGATGTGGTCGACGCCGACCTGCCGGGCGAGGAGCACGTGCTCGGCGGTTTGTGGCATGACCCCGTCGAGCGCGGAGACGACGAGGATGGCCCCGTCGAGCTGCGCCGCCCCCGTGACCATGTTCTTGATGTAGTCCGCGTGACCGGGCATGTCCACGTGGGCGTAGTGCCGGGTGTCGGTCTCGTACTCGACGTGCGTGAGGTTGATGGTGATCCCGCGCCGGGCCTCCTCGGGCGCCCGGTCGATGCGGTCGAACGGCACGAAGGAGGCGCCGCCCCGCTCGGCCAGGACCTTGGTGATGGCGGCGGTGAGGGTGGTCTTGCCGTGGTCGACGTGACCCATGGTGCCGATGTTGAGGTGCGGCTTGGTCCGCACGAAGGCCGTCTTGGCCATGATTCATTTCCCGTGTCTGGAAGCCGGAACGGGACCCCTGAACCGAGCCGACCCTCCCCCTGCGGGGTCCGCCGGACGATCCGGGAAGGGTCAGCTTCGTGCGCCGTCGAATGCGGCGAAGACGGGTGCTTCTGCGAACGCGGCAGCCTTCGGCGCGTCCGCGACTGCGGACGGCGCTGCGGGGAAGGCGAACCGGGACATGCCCCTGATCCTGCCGGACCGCCCCCGCTGCGTCGAATGAATTTCCGCGCTGCGAAGGCGGTCCGGGCGCTCAACCGTCGTGCCACGGGCCTCGGTTCCCCGCTCAGCGCAGCCTGAGCACGCTCCTGACGCCCGCGTGGTCGGAGGGCCATAGGCCGGACGGGGTGCGGTCGGCCGGATCCTCGCCCACTCGGTCGGTCGTCCGGGCCGTGACCTTGCCGCGGAGGAGCACGTAGTCGATGCGCTGGGTGAGGCTGGAGGTGAGGTTGCGCAGATCGGGGGCCTGGCAGCAGGTGAAGCCGGGGGTTCGGGGGCGGGTGGCGGTCCAGGCGTCGGTGAAGCCGGCTGCGAGGAGCTTGTTGTAGCTCTGGGTGGCGGTCCCCGGTGTCGCGCCGACGCCGCCGGCTGCCGAGTTGAGGTCGCCGAGGAGCACGGTGGGGAGCTTGGTCCTCAGCGGGCCGGCGAGCAGTTCGTCGGCCTGTGCTTCCTGGACGGCGGGAGAGGCGGGCTCCAGATGGGTGGTGACCACCCTGGCGGTGCGGCCGCGCACGGTGGCGTCGGCGGCGACCCAGCCGCGCCGGACCTCGAGAGGGGGACCGGGCGGGCAGCCGAGTACCGGGCGGCAGATGGGCACGTGGTTGCGGAAGGTGGCCGCCTGCGCGTTGGCCACGGAGAAGACTCGCTTGGGCAGGTCGGTGCGGGCGAGGAGTACGTCGCGGTCGGTGAGCCGGATGTCCTGCAGGCCGCTCGGCGTGGAGCGCGGGGCCTCGAAGTCACTGCCGACGACGACACTGGCGACCGCCGCGTAGTGCTTGCCGCGGTCGGCGAGCTCGTCGAGCAGGATCTGCAGGAAGTCGTACTCGACGTGGGTGGCGCTGCCCGGTCCGGCGGGGGTCTGGCTGCGCCACAGCACGGCTTCCTGAAGGCCGACGAGGTGGGGGTTGCCCTCGGCGATCTCGTCGGCCAGCGCCTCGGCGCGCTCGGGGAAGTTCGTCGCCTGGACGTTCGCGTACACCGCGGTCACTGCGGCGACGAGCGCCTGGGGGCTGGTGGCGGCGAGGACGGGTGTGAGGTCGGCTCCCAGGTAGAGGTTGCGGGTCATGACCCGCAGAGGTGCCTGGCTGCCGCCGGGATGCTCGGCGGCCGAGGCAGGAGTGAGTGACCCGGGTGCGGACAGCGCGAGCGCGCACAGGGCTGCGGTGAACCAACGGCGAGGCATGCAGGCCGACCTTTCGGTGAAAAGCGGGTGGAACCCGCGTCTTTACCGAAAGCTAAGGCGGCCGACGGGGCCGGGCGATCCGGGTGTAGGCCGGGCGGCCGAAGTGCATCCCGAGAAGAACGCCGTCGTTCGACGCCTCCCCGCGGCCACGCAGCAGGCCGCCGCGCGCTCGTGTGTCCCTCCCCGGGCCGCCGCCCCGTCAGTCCCTCCCGGGCGAAGGGACGAGGTTCTTGAGGGCCTCGCGCACGGACAGCGGGGACAGGAAGCCGCGTTCGGCCTCGACGAAGGCGCGGACCGCGCCGGGGTCCGTCTTCGCGTACTCGCGCAGGGCCCAGCCGATGGCCTTGCGCAGGAAGAAGTCCGGGTGGCCTGCCTGTCGGCGGCAATAGGCGAAGAGGCGCCCGGTGTCGGTGGCGTCCTTGTAACGGAGCTGGTGGAGCAGGGCGGTGCGGGCGAGCCAGAGGTTCCCGTCCTCGATCCACTCGTCCATCACCTCCGCCAGCGGCGGGTCGGCGGCCACCAGCGGGCCGACCGTGTGCACGGCCAGCAGGTCGACGGTGTCCCACCAGGGGACGGTGACGATCAGGTGGCGGGCCACCGGGAGGAAGCCTGAGGAGCACCGGGAGACGTGGCGGCGCAGGTAGTCCACCGCGAAGTACTGGTACTCGCGTTCCGGGAGCCGCCAGCAGCGCAGCGCGAGCGCCTCGCAGTCCGCTTCCGACGGGGTCGGAGTGTCCTTGGTCACTTTTCCGGAGAGGTCCCGGCGCAGCGGGGTGGGGATGCCGAGGAAGGGCGCGACGTCCTTCATGTACGCGGCCATGGCCTCGGCCCGCACCGGATCGGCGGCCGCCGCGTACGTCCCGGTCAGCCGCTCCAGCAGCGTGTCCGCGAGGGCGCTGCCGGGAATCCTCGGGGGTGGCCGGTCGTTCGACAGCATGAGGCCCAGATTACGGCGCGACGCCGTATAGGTCGGCTAGTCTCCCGGGATGTCCCTCCTCCTCGCGCCGTGGACCCGGCTGTCGCTGCTCGTCGTGCTGCTCGCTGCGGCCGGCGTGTGCGTGCTGCTGTACGAACCCCAGCGCATCCTCGCGGAGGGCTGGCCCCCGGGGCTCCCGGTGGGCACGGCGGTCATGCTGTTCGCAGGCGCGTACGGGGTGTGCGCGGCGGCCTTCGTACCGCGCCCCCTGCTCAACCTGGCCGCGGGCGCCGTCTTCGGCACGCAGTTCGGCCTCGTCGCGGCGGTCGGCGGCACGGTCCTCGGCGCCGGGATCGCCTTCGGCCTCGGCCGGATCATGGGCCAGGAGGCTTTGCGTCCGTTCCTGCGCGGCCGCTGGCTCGAGGCGGCCGACGGCCAGCTCAGCCGGCACGGCTTCCGCTCAATGCTCGCCGTCCGGCTCTTCCCGGGCGTGCCCTTCGTGGTGGCCAACTACGGTGCGGCGGTGTCCCGCTGCGGCTGGGGCCCCTTCCTCCTCGCGACGGCGATCGGCGTCGTCCCGAACACGACGGCGTACGTGATCGCGGGGGCCAACGCCTCCTCCCCCGGGTCGCCCGCGTTCCTCGTCTCGTTCGGCTTCATCGTCGTCTCCCTGGTGGCCGCCGGAGCGGTCGCCTGGCGCAAGCGGCACCGTCTGGCACCCGCTCGAAACCGCGCATCGTCGTACGAACTGACGCCCCAGCACCCCCCTGTGGTCACTGGCGCTTCGCACGGGCCCTAGCATCGGACCCGAACTGCCCGACGATCACAAGGACGAGCGCACCCCGACATGAGCTGGTTCGAATCCCTAATCCTCGGTCTCGTCCAGGGGCTTACGGAGTTCCTCCCGATCTCCTCCAGCGCCCACCTGCGGCTGACCGCGGCGTTCGCCGGCTGGCACGACCCCGGAGCGGCCTTCACCGCCATCACCCAGATCGGCACCGAGGCCGCCGTGCTGATCTACTTCCGCAAGGACATCGCACGGATCGTCTCCACCTGGTTCCGGTCCCTGTACACGAAGGCCCTGCGCTCCGAGCAGGACGCGAAGATGGGCTGGCTGGTGATCGTCGGATCGATCCCGATCGGTGTCCTCGGCCTCGTCTTCAAGGACGCGATCGTGGGCCCGGCCCGCGACCTGCGCCTGACGGCCACCACCCTCATCGTGATGGGCATCGTGCTCGGCATCGCCGACCGGCTGGCCGCCCGCGACGAGGAGGGCGGCCGGCACCGGGCCATCCGCGAGCGCAAGACGCTCCAGCAGCTGGGCGTCAAGGACGGTCTGATCTTCGGTCTCTGCCAGGCGATGGCCCTGATCCCGGGCGTCTCCCGCTCCGGCGCGACGATCTCCGGCGGTCTGCTGCTGGGCTTCACCCGCGAGGCCGCGGCGCGCTACTCCTTCCTCCTCGCCATCCCGGCCGTGCTGGCCTCGGGCGCCTTCGAGATCAAGGACGTGGTCGAGAACCCGGGCCACATCTCCTGGGGTCCGACGGTCTTCGCGACGGTCATCGCCTTCTTCGTGGGCTACGCCGTGATCGCCTGGTTCATGAAGTTCATCTCGACGAAGAGCTTCATGCCCTTCGTGATCTACCGGATCCTGCTGGGCATCCTGCTGTTCGTGCTGATCGGCGCCGACGTGCTGAGCCCCCACGCGGGTGAGTCCGGCTCGTAGCGGGCCCTGATCCACCACTTCGCGTGAACCGGAAGCCGCTCGGGAACGTTCCCGGGCGGCTTCCGCGTCGTTGTGCCTGAAGAGACCTGAAGAGACCGGAAGGCAAGCAGCAGGGGGTGTCCCATGGGTCGAGTGGTGCTGGAGCGTTTTCCGGCCGGAAGTCCGAGGGGGAGCTGGCCCGCCGAGGAGTACGCGGCGCAGCGGATGCGCGAGGGCGTGCCGGCCGAGGTGGTCATGGACTTGGACAGCGACGCGTTCCTCGTCGTGGTCCGCCAGCGGGAGGGCCGTTCCGGTCACTGACCGCCCTCGAGAAGATCCGGTGGGCGCACGCCCCTTGGCGTCGCGCCCCCACAGCCCCAGACTGTCCCGATGACTCAGCGTGTGGATCTCGCGACGGTAATGGACCGGCTGGCCATCGACGAAGTCGTCACGGGCTACGCGGTGGCCGTCGACGACGGCGACTGGGCCGCCTACCGCGCCCTGTTCACCCCCGGAGGGCGGGCCGACTACAGCTCGGCGGGCGGGATCGAGGGGCCGGTGGGGCAGGTGGCGGACTGGCTCGCGGAGACCATGAAGCTCTTCCCCGTACGCCAGCACCTGATCGTGAACCGGCTGATCCGGGTCGAGGACCTGGGCGGTTCGCCCGGCGACAGCGCCGAGGTGCGGGCGGACTTCCTCAATCCGATGCGGCTGGAGGGGCCGGAGGCCGACGGTACGGTCACCTCGCCCAACTTCGTCGCCGCCGGGCGGTACGCCTTCGCGCTGGCCCGCACCCACGACGGCTGGCGGCTCACGCGCGTCACCGTGCACGAGAAGTGGCGGCACATGACCGCGTGAGCCTGCCCGGGCGGCACGTGGCGCCTGAGCCCGCCTCAGCCTGTCCTGCGTGCCCTGCCCGTCCAGCCCTGCCGGTCCTGTTTGCCCTTCCCGTCCTGCCTGCCTGCCGGCTCTGCCCATCTTGCCCGTCCTGCCGTCCTGCCTGCCCTGCTTGGCCGCGATCCGCCGGATGCCCGCCGGCCCGGCCCGGCCGGCCCGTCACTGCCACACTGGAAGCGGAGGCGCCATGGTCCCGATGCGCAATGGGTGGAAGCGGCGCCGGCGTGCGCCCGCTGCGGTCGCCGCCGGCGCGCTTCCCGCCCTCGCCTTCCCCGCCCCCGCGCTCTGGTGGTTCGCCTACGCCGCCCTCGTGCCCTGGATGCTGCTCCTGCGGTCGGCCCCCACCGGGCGGCGGGCCGCCCTGGAGGGCTGGCTCGGCGGCGCCGGTTTCATCCTGGCCGTCCACCACTGGCTGCTGCCCAGCCTGCACGTGTTCCTGATACCGGTGGCCGCGCTGGTGGGGCTGCTGTGGATCCCCTGGGCCCTGCTGGTGCGCGAACTGCTCGGCGGACGCCCCTCGGCGCGCCGGGCGGCCTGCGCACTGGTCCTCGTACCGGCGGGGTGGCTGCTGTCGGAGGTGGTCCGGTCCTGGCAGGGGCTGGGCGGTCCGTGGGGGCTGCTGGGGGCGAGCCAGTGGCAGGTGCCGCCCGCGCTGCGGCTCGCCTCGGTGGGCGGAGTGTGGCTGGTCAGCCTGCTGGTGGCGGCGGTGAACTGCGCCCTGGTGCTGCTGATCGCGGTGCCGCGGGCCCGGTTCCCTGCGGTGGCGGGACTCACGGGGTGTGCGGTGCTGACCGGGGCGGTGTGGGTGTGGGCGGCGCGCCCCGAGGCGTCCGGCGGGCTGCGCGTCGCCGTCGTACAGCCGGGCCCGGTGGCGGACGGCCCGGACAGTGCGGAGCGGAGGTTCGCCGCCGGTGAGCGGCTCACCCGGCCGCTGGCCGGCCAGCCGGTCGACCTGGTGGTGTGGGGCGAGAGCAGTGTCGGCGCGGACCTTACGGCCCGCCCGGACCTGGCCCTGCGTCTCGCTTCGCTGTCGGCGGAGGTGGGGGCTCCACTGCTGGTGAACGTGGACGCGCGGCGGGCGGACCACCCCGGGATCTACAAGAGCGCGGTGCTCGTCGGCCCCGGGGGCCTGACCGGCGACCGGTACGACAAGATGCGGCTCGTCCCCTTCGGCGAGTACGTCCCGGCCCGGACGCTGCTGGGCTGGGCGACCTCGGTCGGCAGGGCGGCCGGCGAGGACCGCATGCGCGGCGCTGCTCCGGTGGTCATGGACCTGCCCGGGCGGCCGGACGGGCGCACCGGCGTCCGCCTCGGCCCCCTGGTCTGCTTCGAGTCGGCCTTCCCCGACATGAGCCGGCGCCTGACCCTCGACGGGGCCTCCCTGCTCGTCGCGCAGTCGGCGACCTCGACCTTCCAGGAGAGCTGGGCCCCGGCCCAGCACGCCTCGCTGGCCGCCCTGCGTGCCGCCGAGAACGGCCGCCCGATGGTGCACGCCACCCTCACCGGCGTCAGCGTCGTGCACGGCCCGTCCGGCGAGCGGATCGGCGCCTCCCTGCCCACCTCGGCGAGCACGGCGGCGGTGTACGAGGTCCCGCTCGCCCGGGGCTCGACCCTCTACGTCCGCTTCGGGGACTGGCCCGTGGCCGCCGCCCTCGCCGCCCTGGCCGCGTACTGCGCGGTGGCGGGCGTCCGTTCGCTCAGGAGGCCTGCTCCAGAGCCGAGTTCACCACCCGCTCGCACAGCTCGTGGGTGAGCAGCGCGTCCCGGGCGCTGAGCGTCCTGCCCGCCGCGACGGCCTCCAGGAAGTGGTCCACGATCTGTTCGATGCCGCGCTGGCGGGCGACCGGTACCCAGTCCCCGCGGCGCCGCACGGTCGGCTGGCCCTTGTGGTCGATGACCTCGGCGAGGTTGACGACCTGCCGCTTGGTGTCGCGGCCGGACACCTCCAGGATCTCCTCGCCTGAGCCGGACAGCCGGTTCATGATGCCCAGCGCGGAGAAACCGGCGCCGGACAGCTGGAGCACGACCTGGTGCATGAGTCCGTCGCGCACCACGGCCCGGACGTCCACGTGGTCGGCCTCGCCGGGCAGCAGGAAGCGCAGGGTGTCGACGACGTGGATGAAGTCGTCCAGCACCAGGGTCCGCGGGTCCTCGGGGAGCCCGATCCGGTTCTTCTGCATGATGATCAGGTCGCGCGCGTGGTCGGCGCACTGGGCGTAGCCGGGCGCGTGGCGGCGGTTGAAGCCGACGGCGAGCGAGACCCCGCGCTCCTCGGCCAGTTCCACCAGCCGCAGCGAGTCCGAGAACGCGTAGGCGAGCGGCTTGTCCACGTACGTCGGCACGCCGGCCTCCAGCAGCCGCGTGACGATCTCGGGGTGGGCGGCGGTCGCGGCGTGCACGAAGGCCGCGTCGATCCCCTCGGCGAGCAGGGCGTCGAGATCGGCGTGCCGGCGCGCGGCCGGGATGTGGTGGATCTCGCCGACCCGCTCCCGCGTGGCGGGGTTCCGGGTCTGCAGGTGCAGCTCGATGCCCGGGCGGGTGGTGAGGACGGGCAGGTACGCCTTCTGCGCGATGTCGCCGAGTCCGATGCAGCCGACCTTCACCGGGACCTCCAGGTTCGTTCCTTGTGGGATTCCGCAGCTTAATCCCTGGTGGTGGGGGCCCCGTTCGCCGAGGATGATCCTTATGACCACCATTTCCGGATCACATCGCAGTGAGCCCGCCACCACCGCCGACGAGCGGGACATGCTGGACGGCTGGCTCGACTACCACCGCGCCACCCTCGCCTGGAAGTGCGAGGGCCTCCAGGACGAGCAGCTGCGCCGCGCCCCGCTGGCGCCCTCCGAGCTGAGCCTCCTGGGTCTCGTGCGGCACATGGCGGAGGTGGAGCGGTACTGGTTCCGGGAGATCATGCTGGGCGAGGACCTTCCCGAGTTGTACTGCACGAGTGAAGATCCGGACGGCGACTTCCACTTCGACGAGAAGTCCACCTGGGCCGCGACCGAGCAGGTGTGGCAGACCGAGGTCGAACTGGCGCGCCAGGCCGCCGCGGGCCGCTCGCTGGACCTGCTGTCGCAGGCCGAGAGCCACCACCGCGGCGAGGTGTTCAGTCTGCGCTGGGTCTACACCCACATGATCGAGGAGTACGCGCGCCACAACGGCCACGCGGACCTGCTGCGCGAGCAGATAGACGGCGTCACCGGCGATTAGCGGGTGTCCCCGTCACCCGTGCGGGGTGAATTTCGGCTCCGGGTTTTCGCAACGCGGTCCGCGCACAGCAGAGTTGCGCGAGTGCATCGAACCCGAACCACGACAACGCTGCTGCTCGGAGTCGCCTGTGCCGTCTCGGCTGTCTCCGGCTGTGTGAATGTGAGCCCCGGACCCGTGCAGCCGGCGGCGGCCCCCGTCACCGGTGTGCCGCCCCGCCAAGACCTGCGCGGCGGGCCCGGGGCCACCGCCCCCGTGGCCGTGCGGGCCCCCGCCCTGGAGGCGCTGGACGCGGTGGAGGCGGCCCCGGAGCGGCCCGCCCAGGAGGCGGCGCCCGCCCCCGCCCCGCGGTCCGGCCAGCGCCCCGCTCAGGGCGGCTCCGGCGGGCCCGCACGGGACGCGCCGCCGGTCCCGGACATCCCGGAGCCCCGCCGGTCCGCGGAGCCCGGCTCCGGCCGTCCGGGGGGCCGCCCGGAGCGTCCTCGGCCCGACACCCGGGCGGAACGCGAGCTGCTGCGGAAACTGCCGGTGCGGCCTGCCGACGTGTGCGCGCTGGGCCGCCGCCACGGCCGCTGGCACCCCGACAGCCCGGAGGCCAGGATCTGCGCGGGCGCGCACGGCGGCTGACCACGGGCCGCGCGGAAACCCGCGCGGCCTACGACGGCCCCCGACGTTTACGGGGACTGCTCGGGGAACGGCCGGGGCCCGGGGCCCGGTTCCGCGGCCAGGCGCCGTTCGAGCCGTGCGATGGCCGCCCGTACGCCGTTGCCGTACCCGTCGTCGGGCAGCGCCCCGGTGGCCGCGCGGGCCCGCGCCAGGTGGACCCGGGCCGCATCGGGCCGATGCAGCTTCACGTAGTCGGCAGCGAGGCTCAGGTGCAGGGACGGGTAGAACACGCGCACCGCCAGATACGGCTCCTGCTGCGCGGGCCGCCCGTCCCCCGGCCCGGACTCCGGCCGGTCCCCCTGGCCGGGCGCCGGTCCGTGCCCGTCGCGCAGCGCCTCGGCGGCGCTCAGGGCCCTCAGGTCCCAGGCCAGTTCGTCGCCAGGATCGTCCTGGGCGTCGGCCATGTAGTGGGCGAGGGTGCACCGGTGGAGGAAGTCCCCCTGCTCGCCGATCTCCGACCAGATCTCGCCCAGCCGGTTGCGGGCCTCCTCCCGGTCCCCGGCGTGCAGCAGGATGACCGCCTGGCCGATCCTGGTCATGACCGCGTCCTCCGACGCCTCCTGCTGCTCCGTCACGGCGGCCTCCGGCTTGCTCTGCCAGACCTGCTCCGGTCTGATCCTCAAGAAGCTAGCCGGAGGTACCGGCAATGGCGTCGAGGCGCGGTGGGCGGTCAGCCGAGGTCCGGGATCCGCCAGTCGATCGGCTCATGGCCCTGGGCCGCGATGGCCTCGTTGATCTGGGTGAAGGGGCGGGAGCCGAAGAACTTCTTGGCCGACAGCGGGGACGGATGGGCGCCCTTGACGATCACGTGCCGCTCCTCGTCGATCAGCGGGATCTTCTTCTGGGCGTAGGCGCCCCAGAGGACGAAGACGGCCGGGTCGGGGCGCTCGGACACCGCGCGGATCACGGCGTCGGTGAACTTCTCCCAGCCCTTGCCCTTGTGCGAATTGGGCTCGGCCTCGCGGACGGTGAGCACCGCGTTGAGCAGCAGGACGCCCTGCTGCGCCCACGGCATCAGATACCCGTTGTCCGGGACCGGCAGGCCGAGCTCCTCCTTCATCTCCTTGTAGATGTTGCGCAGGGAGGGCGGGGTCTTGACCCCGGGCTGCACGGAGAAGCACAGGCCGTGGCCCTGGCCGGCGCCGTGGTAGGGGTCCTGGCCGAGGACGAGCACCTTCACCCGGTCGAAGGGCGTGGCCTCCAGGGCGGCGAACACCTGCTCGTGGGGCGGGTAGACCGGCCCGTTCGCCCGCTCCTTCTCGACGAACTCGGCGAGTTCCTGGAAGTAGGGCTGGTCCAGCTCTCCGCCGAGGACGGGGAGCCAGGACTCGGGCAGCATCTGGGTCACGGTGAAAACCTCCGGTACAAGTTCGTGCAACTGATCTGAACCTACCGGGGCCCTCTGACAATGCGTCGGCCGCCCGGTGCGGCCGCCCGCAC